>NZ_RCOC01000023.1:0-31784 GCF_004307515.1 Pseudomonas sp. Sample_14
CCGAACGTAGGAGCAAGCGTTTTGGGTTACCTTTTTGGCGTTTGAAAAAGGTGACCCGCCGTAAGGGCGGAACCGTAATCAGCAACACCCACAGCAACGGATATTCACCCAAAACCCCAAGTCATGGTCGGCCCGAAGGCCGCCACGACAAAGAAACTCAACCCTCCCGACGAACCCTGAACCAGGCCGCATACAACGCCGGCAAAAACAACAGCGTCAGCGCAGTCGCAACAATCAACCCGCCCATGATCGCCACCGCCATCGGCCCGAAAAACACACTGCGCGACAGCGGAATCATCGCCAGCACAGCCGCCAGCGCCGTCAATACAATCGGCCTGAAGCGCCGAACCGTAGCCTCGATAATCGCCTGCCAAGGCTTAAGCCCCGATGCAATATCCTGCTCGATCTGATCGACTAGAATCACCGAATTGCGCATGATCATCCCGGACAACGCGATCGTCCCGAGCATCGCCACAAACCCGAACGGCTGGCGGAACACCATCAGAAACAACGTCACCCCGATCAAGCCCAACGGCGCCGTCAGAAACACCATCGCCGTACGCGAGAAACTGCGCAACTGCACCATCAGCAAGGTCAGCACCACGACAATGAACATCGGCACCCCGGCATTCACCGACTTCTGCCCGCGCTCGGAGTCCTCCACCGTGCCGCCGACATCCAGAAGATAACCATCAGGCAATTCGGCGCGAATCGGGTCCAGCGTCGGCATGATCTGCTTGACCAGCGTCGCCGGTTGCTCCTTGCCATAAATGTCCGCGCGTACGGTCACGTTCGGCAGGCGGTTGCGGTGCCAGATGATGCCTTCCTCGAAGCCGTATTCCAGCGTGGCAATCTGCGACAACGCCACACTGCGGCCGTTATCGGTCGGCACCGCGAGACTCGGCAATAACGACAACTCAGTGCGCTCATGCACGGTGCCGCGCAGCAGAATCTCGATCAATTCGTTGTCTTCGCGGTACTGGCTGACCGTCGAGCCGACCAGCGAACTCTGCAGGAATTTCGCCAGATTCGCCGTGCTCACACCAAGCGCACGGGCGCGATCCTGGTCGATATTCAAGTAGACAACTTTGCTCGGCTCCTCCCAGTCCAAATGCACGTTGACCACATGCGGATTCTCGCGAACCTTTGCTGCCACCTTGCGCGCCAACGCACGGACTTCTTCGATGTGCTCGCCAGTGACGCGGAACTGCACCGGATAGCCAACCGGCGGCCCGTTTTCCAAACGGGTGACCCGCGAACGCAGGGCCGGGAACTGTTCGTTGAGGGTTTCGATCAACCAGCTGCGCAGCGCTTCACGCTCTTCGATGGTTTTTGCCAACACCACGAACTGGGCAAAACTCGCCGCCGGCAGTTGCTGATCCAGCGGCAGGTAGAAACGCGGCGAGCCGGTGCCGACGTAGGCCACATAATTGTCGATGCCGGCGTGCTCCTTGAGCAGCGCTTCGAGGCGTTTGACTTCACTGGTGGTATTGGCCAGCGAAACACCTTCGGCCAGTTTCAGGTCGACCATCAACTCCAGCCGGTTCGAAGCCGGGAAGAACTGCTGCGGCACAAAGCGGAACAACATCACCGAGGCGATAAACAGGCCCACGGTGAGCACGATCACCGTCTTGCGATGGGCCACGCACCACTCCACCAGACGCCGGACGCGCTGATAGAACGGCGTCGCATACGGATCCGGTTGACCATCGCCAGTGCCGTGTTTTGCCGCGTGAATTTTCGCCAGATCCGGCAGGAGTTTTTCCCCCAGATACGGCACGAACATCACCGCCGCGACCCATGAGGCGAGCAAGGCAATGGTCACTACCTGGAAAATCGAACGGGTGTATTCGCCGGTGCCGGACTGGGCAGTGGCAATCGGCAGGAAGCCGGCGGCGGTGATCAGCGTGCCGGTGAGCATCGGGAATGCGGTGCTGGTCCAGGCATAACTCGCCGCGCGAATCCGGTCGAAGCCCTGTTCCATTTTGATCGCCATCATTTCCACAGCAATGATCGCGTCATCCACCAACAAGCCCAGCGCCAGCACCAGCGCACCGAGGGAAATCTTGTGCAGACCGATGCCGAGGTAATACATGCAGGCGAAGGTCATCGCCAGCACCAGCGGAATGGTCAGCGCGACGACCATGCCGGTGCGCACACCGAGGGAAAAGAAGCTCACCAGCAAGACGATCGCCAGTGCCTCGACCAGTACCTGAACGAACTCGCCGACGCCGGTTTTTACCGCTGCCGGCTGATCGGACACCTTGCGCAACTGCATGCCGGCCGGGAGGTTTTTCTGGATCCGCGAGAACTCGCCCTCCAGCGCCTTGCCCAGGACGAGAATGTCGCCGCCGTCCTTCATCGCCACGGCCAGACCGATCGCGTCGTCGCCCATGAAACGCATGCGCGGCGCCGGTGGGTCGCTGAAACCGCGACGCACATCGGCAATATCGGAGATACGGAACGTACGATCGGCGACGCGGATCGGAAAGTTCTTTATCTCATCGACTGTCTGAAAATTCCCCGAGACGCGTAGCTGCAAGCGCTCGCTGCCGGTTTCGAAGAACCCCGCCGTGGATACCGCGTTCTGTTCCTCCAGCGCCTGCTGCACCGCCGCCAGCGGCAAGCCGAGGGTGGCGAGCTTGACGTTGGACAGCTCGACCCAGATTTTCTCGTCCTGCAGGCCGAGCAGTTCGACCTTGCCGACGTCCTTGACCCGCTGCAGCTGAATCTGGATGCGGTCGGCGTAATCCTTGAGCACGGCGTAGTCAAAACCGTCGCCGGTCAACGCATAGATATTGCCGAAGGTAGTGCCGAACTCATCGTTGAAGAACGGCCCCTGAATTCCCGGCGGCAAAGTCTGGCGGATATCGCCGACCTTCTTGCGCAATTGGTACCAGAGGTCGGGAATGTCCTTGGAGTGCATCGAATCGCGAGCAATGAAAGTGACCTGGGATTCACCGGGGCGTGAGAACGACATGATGCGTTCGTACTCGCCGGTTTCCATCAGCTTCTTTTCGATGCGTTCGGTGACCTGGCGCGAGACCTCCTGCGCGGTCGCACCGGGCCAGCGGGTCTGAATGACCATCGCCTTGAAGGTGAACGGCGGGTCTTCACTCTGGCCGAGTTTGGTGTAGGACAACGCGCCGACAACGGCGAGCAAAAGCATCAGGAACAGTACGATCTGGCGATTACGCAACGCCCATTCGGAGAGGTTGAAGCGCATCGGGGCTTACTCCTTGTTCGCCAGATTGACCACACGATTGGAGCGATCCACTGGTCGCACCTGCTGGCCGTCGAGCAATACGTGAACGCCGGCAGCCACCACCCAATCGCTGGCATTCAAGCCTTCGAGCACCGCTACGCTCTTCTCGCCGAACGGACCGACCCGTACCGGAGTTTTCTTCAACGTGTTGTTGCCGTTGACCACCCAGACGTAGGTCGCGCCGTTTTCAGCGGTCAGCGCGGAAAGCGGTATGGACAGCGAGACACTGTCAGCCGCTTGCACGAACACCCGGGCGCTCTGCCCCAGTTCAGCCGGGACTTTGCCGCTGGTGAACGAGATACGCGCAGCAAAAGTGCGTGAGCGCGGGTCGGCGGACGGCGACAACTCGCGGATCTGCCCGGCGAAGCGTTGATTCTGCTGTGCCCACAATTCCACGGTAACCGGCTGACCGACCTTGAAGCGGCCGAAGCTTTGCTCCGGCAGGCTGATCAATACTTCGCGCTCACCATCGGTGGCGAGGGTGAACACGGTTTGCCCGGCAGCGACCACCTGACCGACTTCCACCGAACGCTTGGCCACCACACCATCCTGCGGCGCACGCAGCACCGCGTAACTGGCTTGGTTGGTCGAAACGTTGAATTCGGCTTTGATTTGTTTAAGGCGGGCTTCGCCGGAGCGATATAGATTTTCGGCGTTGTCGTAGGCCGAGCGGCTGACCATCTGCCGATCCATCAGGGTTTTATAGCGATCGCGCTCGGCGCGCACCAGATTCAGATTGGCCTCGGCGGCGGCGACCTGCGCGCGGGTGGCTTCCAGTTGCAGGCGCACATCCTGCGGATCGAGTTCGGCCAAGGGCTGATCGGCTTTGACGCGCTGGCCTTCGTCGACCAGTCGTCGGCTGACTTTGCCGCCGATGCGGAATGCCAGATCAGGCTCATAACGGGCACGCACCTCGCCCGGATAACTCTCCATCGCCTGCGCCGAAGGCTCGGGCTGTACCACCATGGCCGGGCGTACGGTGACTTTGGTCACCTCTTCCTGACCGCACGCCGATAACAGGAACGCCAGACTGACTGGCACGGCAAAGGACAACGCATGGCGGAACATGGTGACGGACCTTTCGCGAATGAGGCTTGGAATATTTATACTGGCGGGTATGGTATTAATAGCAAACTCACCAGTCCAGTATTAAAAGCGAAGAATGTCGAACAATCTTTCAGCTCCAAACGGCCCGGGCCGCCCCAAGGATCTGGCCAAACGCCAAGCGATCCTGGATGCGGCGAAAACCCTGTTTCTCTGCCATGGCTACGCCAACACCAGCATGGACGCGGTGGCTAGCGAGGCCGGCGTGTCGAAGCTGACGGTCTACAGTCATTTCAACGACAAGGAGACGCTGTTCTCCGCTGCTGTCGTCGCGAAATGCGAGGAACAATTACCGCCGCTGTTCTTCGAATTGCCGGACGGCATCGCGGTGGAAAATGTATTGCTGAACATTGCCCGAGGCTTCCACCAACTGATCAATAGCGATGAATCGGTAAACCTGCATCGTTTGATCATGGCGCTGGGCAGTCAGGACCCGAAGCTGTCGCTGATCTTCTTCGAGGCCGGCCCAGAGCGCGTGGTCAACGGCATGGAAGGTCTCCTGGCGAAAATCCATGCAACCGGCGCGCTGAGCATCGATCAGCCACGCAATGCCGCCGAGCACTTCTTCTGCCTGATCAAAGGGGCGGGAAATTTTCGTTTGTTGTACGGTTGCGGCGAGCCGCTGACTGGAGAAGCAGCGGAACGGCATGTGCGGGAGGTGGTGGGGTTGTTTATGAGGGCGTACAAACCCTGACAGTTTTGCGGTGCTTGTGCAGACCGCTTCGCGAGCAGGCTCGCTCCCACACTGGAATGCATTTCAATTGTGGGAGCGAGCCTGCTCGCGAATGGGGCGACGCGCTCTCAGGGTTTGAGCGCTTTCTTCGGATAAATGTCATACCGGCTCGATTTGCCATCCAGCGCATGGCTCGGTTTCGGCCCTTCGATGCACGGTGCCTTGCGCGGGCGCTTCACCACCACCCGGTGCGTGGCCAGTGCCAGTGCGGCTTCAAGCAGGGCCGGGGCATCCGGGTCATCGCCCACCAGCGGGCGGAACAGGCGCATCTCTTTTTTCACCAGCGCGGTTTTCTCGCGATGCGGGAACATCGGGTCGAGATAGATCACCTGCGGCGCTTCCCCTTCCCAACTGCGCATCACTTCGATGGAGTTGCCCTTGAGCAATTTCATCCGCGCCACGATCGGCGCTACATCGAAATCTTCTGCCGCCCGGGCCAAGCCGTCCTCAAGCAGTGCGCCGATCAGCGGCTGGCGCTCGATCAGGCTCATTTCACAACCGAGACTGGCCAACACAAACGCGTCCTTGCCCAGCCCCGCCGTGGCATCGAGGACGCGCGGGCGCACGCCTTGGGCGATGCCGACAGCCTTGGCAATCATCTGCCCGCTGCCGCCGCCATACAAACGACGATGCGCCGCGCCGCCTTCGACGAAATCGACCCGCACCGGTCCCGGGGCGTCCGGGCCAAGCTGCTGCAACTGCAAACCCTGCTCGCCGACCTGCAAGGCGAACTCACCGTCGGCCTCGCCGAGCGGCAGGCCGAGACGTTCGGCCCAGTGTGCGGCTTGCGTTTGAAACGCTGAGGCGAGGGCCTGGACATGGATGCGGCAGGCCGCGGGTGACTCGATCATGAAAAAACGCTCAAAAAAGTTAAGGATCGACAAAAACCGCCGATAAACCATTCAACGCGCATTTTGCCAGAGCTGAGCGTCAACCGAAAAAAATGTCAGGCATTCTTCCCACATCGATTGGCTACGTTTCGCCCCATGGCGACTTCAGCCGTCATAACACTCAAGCACTGAGCGGCGTCAGTCACCTGTGGCAGGATTTCTTTGCCCAGGCCCTGGCCGAACAGACGAGTGAAGTGGTGCCTGCCTGTGGCACGTTTCCACCGGTTGACCTGAACAGCCCGGAAGAACCAACCGTTGGCAGCGAGTTGCACGCGCACATCGTCAGCCAGCGTGAGTGCGACGTGGTCGAAACCCAGGTTCGCCCGCCAGAGCCACTGTTCCTGCCGATCGCCGAGTTCGAAATGGAGCTGCTGGACAAGCCGTTCCCACCGTTCCCGCCAGAAGAACTTAAAGCCCAGCAAGAGCAACAGGATTTCGACAGCAGTTGGGTACGCCCGATTGTGATCAACAATGGCCAGCCACTGCCGGAGCCAGGCCCTGCTCCGCAGAAACGTCCGCTGTACCTGCCGATCGCCGAGTTCGACCTGGACTTGCTGCAGAAGCCTTACCCGCCGTTCCCGCCGGAAGAAATCGTCGAGCAACAGAAAGCCCTGGACTTCGATAATGGCTGGGCGCGCCCGATCGTTCTGCAGAACCTGCGCCTCGCCGCCTGATCCTCAGCGACACACGCTCCAGCGCCCGACATCGACATGAAAGTGATTGCGATGAGCGGCGTTGTAGTCCGGACTCAACACCACACTGAATGACTCACAGGCGCCGTCACGCAGCTGGCGCAGAAACTCTGCGTCCTGATTCTGCTTGGGCCAATCCTTGAGCACGCTGATCGTGCGCCCGTCAGCCAGGCGGAAACCGGCGATGTCCAGCGCGTCGGCACTCGCATGTCGGCTGAGAGCGCCGCTCTCACGGTTGTAGACATTGCGACAGGCGAAGCTGCCGAGGTGATCGACCCGCGCCACTTTCTGTCCATAAAGCGATTGCGCCGCCGGTTGCAGGGTGTGGTGTTCAAACATTGCGTAGGCCACCGCCAGCGGGCAACTGGCGATGAAACTGCTGCTCAGCGCCACTTCACCGCCCTGCACCCGCAGAGCAGCGATCAGCGGACACTTGGCGCCCGGGCTGTCGGCCTGGGGGCTGACGCGCAGATCCGAGCTGCTCAGCGCCTGTGCGCAAAGCTCGGGATCACTGCGCAGGCGCATGAGTTTGTAACCGGTCAGCCAGTTGGGCGCGGCTTTTATGTCCAATGGCGCCCACGGGTTCCACTGCGGCGGCACCTCCAGCCAGCCGCGCCAGACACTCACCGCTGCGCCACCCATCGCGAGCAACACCCCCCAGAACAGCCAACGTCCCATGCTCAGTCCTTGAAGAATTGATTGGCCTTGGCGTACGGCATCGACTGTGACGTGAAACCAAAGGTGCCGGATTGCTGGATTTCTTCAGCAGCGCGGAAGAGCTCGCCGAACGCCGCCAGCGCCAGTGCCGAGCCGGTGCTGATGCGGCGTACGCCCAGTTCCTCGAGCTGTTGCACGGTCAGTTTCAAACCGCCAGACATCAAAACGTTGATCGGCTTCGGCGCCACGGCTCGCACCACTGCCAGCACTTCTTCGGCGCTGCGCAAACCCGGCGCATAGAGCACGTTGGCACCCGCCGCGGCAAATGCCTGCAAACGGCGAATGGTGTCGTCGAGATCGGGATTACCGTGCAGGTAATTTTCCGCGCGAGCCGTGAGAATGAAGGGAAACGGCAGGGTGCGCACCGCCGCGACGGCGGCTTCAATCCGTGCGACGGCGTGTTCGAAGCAATAGATCGGCGCGTCCGGACGTCCCGTAGCGTCCTCGATCGACCCGCCCACCGCGCCCGCCTCGGCGGCGCGCAACAGACTCTGCGCAGACTCGACCGGATCATCGGCAAAGCCGTTTTCCAGGTCCACCGCCACCGGCAGATCCGTCGCCGTGACAATCGCGCGGACATTGGCCAAGGTTTCGTCGAGACTCAGTGCGCCATCAGCCTTGCCCTGGGAAAACGCGTAACCGGCGCTGGTGGTGGCCAAGGCCTGATAGCCAAGACTGGCGAGCATCTTCGCCGAGCCGGCATCCCACGGATTGGGGATGACGAAGATCCCCTGGCGATCATGCAGGGCCTTGAAGGCTTGGGCTTTGAGGAGTTGCTGTTGACTGACTTGGACGTTCATCGACGGGCTCCCGGACAGAAAAAAACCGCCTCAGAGCAAGCCAAGCTGCTCGGCGGCGGGTTCTCTGTATAGCTCAGGCAGCGCGGGCAAGCCAGGCAAACGTTGCATCAGTTGTGCGTGAAAACGTTGCGCCAGTTTCGCTGCCAACAGGTTGTCGGCGGTATGCAGAAAGACGTAGGGCGTGCGGCCCTCTTCGATCCATTCAGCGACTTTCGCCACCCACGGCACAAGAAACGCATCGTTGGCCTCAAGCTCGGGATGGCCGATGAAGCGCACCTGTGGAAACTGCGTGAACGCCGCCGGACGCGTCGGTACACGCGGTTTTTTCGACTGCGCGTGGATCACCGAGGACTCGGTCGACAAGCAGCTGAACAGCGCGCGCGGGTCGAGACAGATGCGCTCGACACCGCGATCCAGCAACAGACGATTGAGCAGACGCTCGCTCTCGCCCTTGGCGAAGAACTGTTCATTGCGCACCTCGACCGCAAGCGGGCAATCCAGCGCATCGATAAACGCCGCGAGCTCCGGCAGACGCTGCGGCGTGAAGCTTTTCGACAGTTGCAGCCACAGCGGCGAAACACGTTCGCCTAACGGCTTGAGTAATTGCAGGAAGGTTTCGGCAGCGGTCAGTTGCTCGCGCAAGTCGCCGCTGTGGCTGATGTCGCCGGGGAATTTGGCAGTGAAGCGAAAGTGCGCCGGCATGATCTCGGCCCAGCGCTGTACAGTGGCTGGCGACGGGCTGGCGTAGAAGGTGGTGTTGCCTTCGACGGCGTTGAACACCTGGCAGTAGAGAGCGAGAAAGTCGGAGGTTTTTGCGCCTACCGGATACAGATACTCGCGCCAGGCATTTTCGCTCCAGGACGGGCAACCGAGGTAGTAAGGCAGATCCATCAGATATACAGATCGAGGCCCAGCACGTCTGCGTCCCAATCGACAAAACCGGCGGTGCTCAGGTAGCTGGCCAGAGCCATGGCTACGCTTTTCTTCATCGCGCGGTGGTAGATCATGTCTTGCTGGCGGGCAGGCAGGTTGCTCAGGCGTTGCGCGGTGGCTTGCGCGGCACGAGCGGCCATCTGCTCTTCGCTCGGGAATTCCAGCTCGCCGTCGATGATGTCGACAGATTCATCCAGCGCCGCATTGCTTTTACGCGGCTTGCGCTTGATGGGGTAGGACTGAGTGGAAACGCCGTCTATACGCATAATGTCATGCTCGGTATCAATGATGGCAATTTAGCGGCACTTGACCGACTTAGCAAACCGCCGAGTGATAACTAGAACACATAAAGCGCAAAAGGTTTTAAGCGAGGGGGCAGAAACTGACGATTGGCGATATTTGTATGTGACCAGCGAACCTGTGGGAGCGAGCCTGCTCGCGAAGGGTCAAGCACATTCAACACATACAGTGACTGACCAAAAGCCTTCGCGAGCAGGCTGGCTCCCACAGGAGAAAGTGTCGAATCAGCGGGCTTTCGGGGTGGCGACTTTATCGCGCAGGTAGACCGGCTGGGCGTCATCTGCCGGGATCGCCTCACCGCGCTCCCAGGCGAAACGCGCCAGGGTCAACAGGTCTTCGGCGTGGGGCAGCATGCCGGCGTCGGAGCCACTCAGATTGACCGCGATGCGCTCACCATAACTCCAACCGGTACCGGCACCGAACCAATCGCCATTGGCGTCAGCCGGCAGCGCGGCGACTTCCGGTGGTAGAACGGCTTCGGCACCAACCAGACGCATCTCCCCCGCCGTCTCGCGGTAGCAGCCCCAATACACTTCATCCATCCGCGCATCGATGGCGGCTGCCACCTGGCTTGCGCCATGTTCACGAAAGCCACGCTGTGCCAGCACGGCAAGGTTGGATACCGGCAACACCGGACGATCCAGAGCAAAGGCCAAACCCTGCACCACACCAATGGCAATGCGCACACCGGTGAACGCGCCCGGGCCACGGCCGAAGGCAATCGCGTCGACCGCTTGCAACGTGGTGCCCGCATCGGCGAGCAATTGCTGGATCATCGGCAGCAGCTTCTGCGCATGCAGACGCGGGATCACCTCGTAATGGCTCGTGACCTTGCCGTCATGCAGCAAGGCAACGGAGCAAGCTTCAGTCGCGGTGTCCAGGGCCAGCAAGGTGCTCATCGATGTTTCCAAAACAGGGGTGGGGAAAAAAGTGCGTCAGTATAAACAACTACGGCCCGCAAGCGGGCCGTGGATGATGCAGCCGATCAGACTTTTCAGCTCAGCGCGGCCAACACCTTGGCGGTGATTGCATCAACCGAACCCACGCCTTCGATGTGGCTGTACTTTGGCTTGCCGCCGTTGTTGGCGGAAAGGTTCTTATAGAAATCCACCAGCGGTTTGGTCTGCGAATGGTAGACCGACAGGCGATGACGCACGGTTTCTTCGGTGTCGTCCTTGCGCTGCACCAGCTCTTCGCCGGTGATGTCGTCCTTGCCAGCCAGTTTCGGCGGGTTGTAGACGATGTGGTAAACGCGGCCGCTGGCTTCGTGAACACGGCGACCGGCAATACGCTGCACGATTTCTTCGTCTTCTACAGCGATCTCGACCACGGCATCCAGCTCGACGCCGGCAGTGACCAGCGCTTCAGCCTGTGGAATGGTGCGCGGGAAGCCGTCGAACAGGAAACCGTTGGCGCAATCAGGTTGAGCGATGCGGTCCTTGACCAGCGCGATGATCAGGTCATCCGACACCAGGCCGCCGGCATCCATGATGCTCTTGGCTTGCACGCCCAGTGGAGTGCCAGCCTTGACCGCAGCACGCAGCATGTCGCCGGTGGAGATTTGCGGAATGCCGAATTTCTCGGTGATGAACTTTGCCTGAGTACCTTTACCGGCCCCGGGAGCTCCCAGCAGAATGACGCGCATCGATGTGCTCCTCAATTTTTTATATAAAAGCTTTACAAAACAAAGGATTCGCTCGTAACAGGCGGATCCTGAAAATACGGGTCGTGGCCGCACAAACGGCCAAAGGCTGATCAAGATACACAGCAGGCTGCGCCCACACAAGACGCCAAAAGTCGGAGAAACCGACGCCCGCCGTGACCTCGCGACGCGGTAACCCAAGTCGCAACCCCATCAATAACTGTCGCTTCGCGGCACTTTCCTACGCCAGGAGAAGCGGCATCCGACCCTTGTCGCGAACGCCGCCAGAGGTGCTCAGCAACCTTAGCCGGTATTGCGCAATCCGGCGGCAATCCCTGCTACAGACACCAGCAGCGCCTGTTCCACCGGGCTGCCCTGCTCGACATCCTGCTGCCGCGAACGCGCCAACAGCTCGGCCTGCAATAGATGCAGCGGGTCGAGGTAGGTGTTGCGCAAGCGGATGAATTCGAGGGTGTCGGGGCTGTGCGCCAGCAGCTGCGACTGCCCGGTCAGGCCAAGCACGACGGTGCATGCCTGCGACAATAGGTCGCGTAACTGCGCGCCCAACGGCAGCAGATCGGCTTCGACCAAACGTTCGTCATAGGACTGCGCGATATCCGCGTCGGCCTTGGCCAAGACCATTTCCAGCATGTCGATACGAGTGCGGAAGAACGGCCACTGTTCGCGCATCTGCCCCAGCAGCTCACCTTCGCCGCGCTCCAGCGCCTTGCTCAGCGCCGTCTCCCAGCCCAGCCAGGCTGGCAGCATCAGTCGCGTCTGGGTCCAACCGAAGATCCACGGAATTGCCCGCAGGCTTTCGATACCGCCGGCACGGCGTTTGGCCGGGCGACTGCCGAGCGGCAAACGTCCGAGCTCCTGCTCCGGGGTCGACTGACGGAAGTACTCAACGAATTGCGGATTTTCCCGCACCACCTGGCGGTAAGCGCTGACACCGTCCGCCGCCAATTCGTCCATCAGATGGCGCCATTCCGGAGTCGGCGGCGGCGGTGGCAGCAAGGTCGCTTCGAGCACGGCGGCCAGATACAAATTGAGGTTTTGCTCGGCGATGTCCGGCAGGCCGAATTTGAAACGAATCATTTCGCCCTGTTCGGTCGTACGGAAACGCCCGGCCACCGAACCCGGTGGTTGCGACAGAATCGCCGCGTGCGCCGGACCGCCACCACGGCCAACGGTGCCGCCGCGACCGTGGAACAGCAGCAGCTCGACTTGCTGTTCGCGGCAGATTTCCACCAGGCGCTCCTGCGCGCGATATTGCGCCCACGCCGCAGCGGTGGTGCCGGCGTCCTTGGCCGAGTCGGAATAGCCGATCATCACTTCCTGCGGGCCATGCAAACGCGCGCGATAGCCCGGCAATAGCAGCAGACGTTCCATCACCGGTCCGGCGTTGTCGAGGTCGGCGAGGGTTTCGAACAGCGGCACCACGCGCATCGGCCGCAGTACGCCGGATTCCTTGAGCAGCAGTTGCACCGCGAGCACGTCGGAAGCGGCGCCGGCCATGGAGATCACGTAGGAGCCCAGCGACGCAGCGGGCGCGGCGGCGATTTCCTTGCAGGTGTTGAGCACTTCGGCGGTGTCCGCCGATGGTTTGAAATGCGCGGGCAGCAACGGTCGACGGTTGCTCAGCTCCTCGGTGAGGAAGTTGATGCGCTGTTCTTCATCCCAATCTTCGTAGCGGCCGAGGCCGAGGTAATCGGTGATTTCGGTCATTGCCGAGCTGTGCCGGGTCGAATCCTGACGCACATCGAGGCGCACCAGAAACAGGCCGAACGTCACCGCCCGACGCAGGCAATCGAGCAACGGCCCGTCGGCGATGACGCCCATGCCGCACTCGTGCAGCGAGTTGAAACACAACTGCAAAGGCTCGAGCAGATCGCGATTGTCGTGCAGCACATCGGCGGTTGCCGGGGTCGGCGCGGTCAATGCAGCGTGCGCCCAGTTGCGTGTGGCGCGCAGGCGTTCGCGCAATTGTTTGAGCACTGCGCGATAAGGTTCGGCGCTGTCGCCGGCCTTGGCCTTCAGCGCATTGCTGGCCTGCTGCATCGACAGTTCGGCAGCCAGATGATCGACGTCGCGCAGGTACAAGTCAGCGGCCATCCAGCGCGCCAGCAGCAAGACTTCACGAGTGACGGCGGCGGTGACATTGGGATTGCCGTCACGGTCGCCGCCCATCCATGAGGCGAAGCGGATCGGCGCGGCTTCCAGCGGCAAGCGCAGGCCCGTGGCGGCGAACAGCGCCTGATCCGCCTTGCGCATATGGTTGGGGATCGCCTGCCACAACGAATGCTCGATCACCGCAAAGCCCCATTTGGCTTCATCGACCGGCGTCGGGCGGGTGCGGCGGATTTCTTCGGTGTGCCAGGCTTCGGCGATCAGCCGCTGCAGTTTGCTCTGGATCTGCTCGCGCTCGGCGCTGGTCAGGTCGCGATGGTCCTGCGCGGCCAGTTGCGCGGCGATCGCGTCGTACTTCTGGATCAACGTGCGTCGCGCCACTTCGGTGGGGTGCGCGGTCAGCACCAGTTCGATTTCCAGCCGCGCCAGTTGCCGGGCCAGAGATTCGGCGCTGTGCCCTTCACTGCGCAGGCGCGCGAGCAGTTCCGGCAACACCCGCGATTCGAACGGCGCCGGTTGCGACTCCTCGCGGCGATGGATCAGCTGATATTGCTCGGCGATGTTGGCCAGGTTGAGAAACTGGTTGAAGGCCCGCGCGACCGGAAGCAATTCGTCTTCGCTCAATTGATTGAGGCTGGCGCTCAGTTCAGCGTCCATCGAGCCGCGCCGGTCGGCCTTGGCGCCCTTGCGAATCTGCTCGATCTTGTCGAGGAACGCCTCGCCGTACTGGTCTCGAATGGTGTTGCCCAACAGCTCTCCGAGCAGGTGAACATCTTCGCGCAAGCGTGCATCAATATCGGTCATCAGCAGTTCTCCAGCGGTAATCGGGGACAGCGCAGAAACGAATGCTTTGCCAGAGAGTGCCGCTCTGCGCCGCTTCTTACAAGCAGGCGACGAATTGACTTTAAACCTTGCCGGCGAAAGCTAGTCTCAACAGTAAGCCGTACGACGGCCCGCCGCCGGCGCTGCCGGACACTCACCCAGGCCTGCCATCAGCAGGCGCTAAATGAGGTCATCATGAAAATTCGTGAACTCGCCCAGCATTGGGAAGAAAACGCCAAAGGTCGCCTGACCGACACCGGCTACACGATTCATCTGGACGTCGAGGCCGCCGCGCGCCTGGCGGCAATTGCCGAGATGTATCCCAAACGGCATCCCGAGGAACTGCTCGGCGAACTGATCGGCGCCGCGCTTGAGGAGTTCGAAGCGAGCCTGCCGTATGTGAAGGGTTCGACGGTGGTGGCGACCGATGAGGAAGGTGATCCGTTGTATGAGGATGTCGGCCCGACGCCGCGTTTTCTGGCGTTGTCGCGGCGGCATCTGCATGATTTGTCCTCGGCTGAGAACAAGCAGAAGCACTGATCCGACACACATCACAAATGTGGGAGCGAGCCTGCTCGCGAATGCGGATTTTCATCCAGCATTTGCGCTGGCTGACACATCTCATTCGCGAGCAGGCTCGCTCCCACATAGGCTGTATTCCAGTTCGTAAATTGGTTTATCAACAGACAAATTACACCCGCGCGTACCGCTCCAAAGCCCCAAAGTTCCCGTCCCAGAGCCTTGTCCAAACGGTCAATTTAATTTTTGGCGATAGGCCATCTTTTCTGAACTTTTCAAAAATGCCGCCGGTCGGAACAGGTAACCACGCCTGGAACGAGCGTTTCAATTCGCGTCTACAAGCGATGCTTTCGCCTCCTCTGCCAGGATGGATTCAGTTGTATTTTCAGGAGATGCCTAATGGAGTTGAAGACCATGAAAACCCAAACCTCGTTTTCCCACCTGCGCGGTCTGAAACTGGCCGCTCTGGCCATCGGCACCAGCTTCGTACTGGCCGGTTGCGCCGGTAATCCTCCGACCGAGCAGTACGCCGTGACCCAATCGGCCGTCAACAGCGCCGTCAGCGCTGGCGGTACCGAGTTCGCTGCGGTGGAAATGAAGCAGGCTCAGGACAAACTGAAACAAGCTGAAATCGCCATGCACGACAAGAAGTATGACGAGGCCCGTCGCCTGTCCGAACAGGCTGAATGGGACGCTCGCGTCGCTGAACGCAAGGCTCAGGCCGCCAAGGCCGAACAGGCTGTGAAGGATTCCCAGAAAGGTGTTCAGGAACTGCGTCAGGAAAGCCAGCGCACTGTGCAGTAAGCGCGCATCCCGACCGCAAAGCTGAAACTCTTACCGATAGAAAGGACGACAAATTATGCGTAAGCAACTGATGATTCCCGCTCTTCTGGCCGCAAGCGTTGCACTGGCTGCCTGCTCCACCCCGCCTAACCCGAACCTGGAACAGGCGCGCACCAACTACGCCGGCCTGCAGGCCAACCCACAGGCGAGCAAAGTCGCGGCACTGGAAACCAAAGACGCCAGCGATTACCTGGACAAGGCCGACAAGGCTTATCTGGACAAGGAAGACGCAGCCAAGGTTGACCAACTGGCTTACCTGACCAATCAGCGCGTCGAAGTGGCCAAGCAGACCATCGCTCTGCGCACCGCTGAAAACAACCTGAAAAACGCCGCTGCCCAACGCGCCCAGGCTCGTCTGGATGCCCGTGACCAGCAGATCAAACAGCTGCAGGACAGCCTCAACGCCAAGCAGACTGATCGCGGTACGCTGGTGACTTTCGGTGACGTGCTGTTCGCCACCAACAAGGCTGATCTGAAATCCAGCGGCCTGGTGAACATCAACAAACTGGCGCAATTCCTTCAGGAAAACCCGGATCGCAAAGTGATCGTCGAGGGTTACACCGACAGCACCGGCACCGCGAGCTACAACCAGTCGCTGTCCGAGCGCCGCGCGACTTCCGTGCAGATGGCTCTGATCAAGATGGGCGTCGACCCTTCGCGCATCGTCGCTCAGGGTTATGGCAAGGAATACCCAGTAGCGGATAACGGCAGCGTTTCGGGTCGTGCGATGAACCGTCGTGTGGAAGTGACCATCTCCAACGACAACCAGCCAGTAGCACCGCGTTCTTCGGTGAGCTCGAACTAAGCTTCACCCGGTAACGCAAAAGCCCCGCCTGACTTGATCAGGCGGGGCTTTTTTTGTGGGATCAGACATCGTAGCCCCTCACCCCAGCCCTCTCCCGAGGGAGAGGGAGCCGATTTGTGCCGCTTTCAAAACTTGTGTTCGGCGCAATGGATCAGGTCGACGTAGCTTAAACAAACACCTCGGTCAGTCCCCTCTCCCTCTGGGAGAGGGTTAGGGTGAGGGCTGAACCTGCAGAATCACTTCTCGAGTTTCTGCGGAGTATCTTCGCCCATACACCGCACAGCTTTTTTCTGCGCGTTGATCAACACCCCGGTCAGGCCTTTCTGTTCGGTATCGAACAGCACCAGCACGCCATCAATGCACTGCGCCACTTGCGGCGCAGGTGTCAGCGAGACTTTGTAGTCCTCGCCCGGCACGGTCTTGAGCATGGTGAATTCGCTGAGCAGCAACGCATCCTCCGGCTTGGCGAAGTGCAGGTAGCCGTAGTACCACAGCGCCCCGACGGTGCCGAGGATGCTGCAGATACCGGTGATGATCAGCGGGATGGCATTACGTTCTTCACTCATTGCGGGGTCTCATCTTCGGAATTCGGGGGCGGCGGATAATTGGGGATTTCGCCGAGGCGGCGCAGGCCGTCGAAGTGTTCGGGGTCGTCGAGATAGCGCAGCATGACCTGACGCCACACCGGGTCGCCGAAGGTCTGCACATGACCACCACGGGTCAGTTGCAACACACGCGGCGGCGGCGCTGCCTGATACAGGCGAATGCCGTTGGCCATCGGCACCAGCGGATCGTCGATGCTATGGAAGATCAGCTTCGGCACGCCGGTCAGCTGCGCCATCGAGTTGATTGCGCTGTCGCCGTCCGGCACCAGCCACGACAGCGGCACTTGCAATGGCCAGGTCAGCCACGAAGTGCTGAGGGCGAATTGGCCGACGCTGCGATAACTGGCCGGCACGCCATCCAGCACCAGGGCCTTGAGTTGTTTTTGCCGCTCCGGGTGCTGCGCCAGCCAATGCACCGACATCGCGCCGCCCAGACTCTGCCCGAGCAGCACCAGCGGTTTGCCTTTGACCTCGGGCGCGTTGTCGAGCCAGGCGAACGCGGCGTCGATGTCCTGGTAGATCGCCGGCAGGCTCGGCTTGCCTTCGGACAAACCGTAGCCGCGATAGTCGACCAACAAGACCTGATAGCCGTTCTTCGGCAACCACCAGCTGCCGCCCAGATGCATCGGAAGATTGCCGCCGTTGCCGTGCAGATGCAGGACCGTGCCTTTGACCTCGACGCCAGGTTTGGCCGGCAGCCACCAGGCGTTGAGCTTCAAGCCATCGGCGGTGATCAGGGTGACGGTGCGGTATTCGAGTTTGGCTTTGTCCGGGGTGAAGATCTGGCCCGGTTCCGGGTAGAACAGCAGCGAACTGCAACCGCCGAGGGTCAAGAGCAGGCAAAGGATGCCGAGGATTCTCATCCGGTGAAACCTCGCGAAATTTCAGGTTGAAATACGGTTGGATCGTTCCCACGCTCGGCGTGGGAATGCCGCCATGGACGCTCTGCGTCCACCGTGACGCGGAGCGTCATGGGATGCATTCCCACGCGGAGCGTGGGAACGATCAGCTATCAGAGGATATTGGAGTAATCCGCCTCAATCCGGTCCAGACTCAAATGGTTGAGGAAGTTGGAGAAACACATCCACGCCGACAACGCATTCAAGTCACGGAACTGATCCGGCAGATACTTCGGCGGCACCACCAGGCCTTCATCCACCAGTTGGCGCAAGGTCCGCATGTCTTCCAGTGTGGTCTTGCCACAGAACAACAACGGAATCTGCTCAAGCTTGCCCTTGCGCACGGCCAACTGAATGTAGTTGTAAACCATGATGAAGCCCTTGAGGTAGGACAAGTCTTTGGTGAATGGCAGACCGGTCGGCGTCGAGCCACGGAAAACCCGGCTGGCGTTGCCGTAGCTTTCGGCCATCTCGAAACCCTGCTCGCGGAAGAATTCGTAGATCTGCAAGAAGTCCGCGCCCTCCTCGACCATATGAATCGCACGGGTGCGGTTGGTCAGTTTGCGCAGGCGACTCGGGTAAGAAGCGAAAGTGATGATTTCCATCAGGATCGCCAGACCTTCCTGGGTCACCGTCGACGAGGGCGGGCCTTTCGACAGGAAGGTGCAGATTGGCTGGTTCAAACCGTTGAGCGTGGTGCCGACATGCACCAGGCCTTCGTGGACTTCCAGTGCGCGCACGTCGCGGTCGTTGAACAGCGCGTCGGTGCGGATCTTGATGTAGTCAGCGCCTGCGGCGGCATCCGCGACGATGCCGTCGGATTCGAACACGCGAATGGTTTCTTCGGCCTCACCGAATACCTTGTTCAGTCGGGTCTGCAGCAGGTGCACCGCGTCTTTGGCGGTGAGGATTTTCGGTTCGTCCTTCAGATCGCCGCGCCCGTCGATGTTGTTCAGGTAGTCGGACATCATCAGACCGAGGTCGGCCAATGTCGGGTCACCGGCGTGGAAGGCATCGGACGCCGCGCCGTACAGCTCTTGCGAGATCAGGCCGAAGTCCTCGGTGCCGCGCGCCTCGAGCATGCGCACCACCATGCGGTATTCCTTGCACATGCGCCGCATGATCTGCCCGACCGGGTTGAACTGACCGAGCTGGCGGGTGATGTCGCGCTCGATGTTCTGGAATTCCAGTTTGACCTGGCTCGAATCGAACGACAGCGGGCGGTTGAGGTAGTAGTCGCGATCCACCGCCGGCATTTCCTTGCCTTTGGCCTTGAGAAAACCCTTGCGCACGTTGTCGTCCCACTTGACCGCATCGAGCACGCGGATCGGCGTCTGCGCCAGCACAATGCGATCGGACAACATGCGTATCGTCTGCTGGTAATCGTCCACCCGAAACTCCTGTAGAAAACGTGACGTGCTGAAACTCAGACTTTTGATCGTTCCCACTCTCTGCGTGGGAATGTCGCCCGGGACGCTCCGCGTCCCTTTTTGCTGCGTGACGCAGAGCGTCACAGGATGCATTCCCACGCGGAGCGGGGGAACGATCATAAACGGCTCGCTCCCACAGGGTGTAGCGTGAAACGCTAGACCGACGCCAGCACCAGGTGCATATACCGCGTCAGAATCCCGAGCATGTCCTCTTCGGCCAGAGGCTCGGCGTCGTTGAGCAGGCCCTGATATTCCATCCGGCCGATAATCGCCGTCAACACCTTGGCATCCTGCTGCGGTTCGCGCGAGCCCAGTACCTGGAACAACTGGCAGGTGCCCTGCAAGAGAATCTGCTGATGCGAGCGCACCAGAATCGCCAGACGCGGGTTGAGCAGTGCTTCCTGGCGGAACGCCTGTTCGGCCATCAGATGCTCGCGGCGGTTGATCAGTTGCCGATGCACGTAATCGGCCATCAGCCGCGCGATGTCATCGGCCAGTTGTGAGCGCGACTCCGGGCTGCCGTCGGCGCTGACCACCATTTCGCGCAGCAGACCTTCGTTATTGATCCACAACTTGGCCATGTACGCCGCGCTGCGTTCAACGTATTGGGCGAAGGTATCGGTGAGCAGGTCATCGATGTCCTTGAAGTAATACGTGGTCGCCGACAGCGGCACGCAGGCCTCCGCCGCGACCGCACGATGGCGCACGGCACGCACGCCGTCGCGCACGACAATGCGCATCGCGGCGTCGAGAATGTCCTGGCGACGCTGCTCACTGCCCTGTCGGCTGGCCTTGCGGCCCTGGTACTGAACACTTTCAGCGACCGCAGTGGCGATACCCGCTGCACCTTCTTGAGCTAATGCACCCATCACGACAGCACTTCCTCTACTAATGCCAAATTAACCAATTGATACATTTGTACCAGACAGGCAATAAAAAGCCGCCTGTTTTAGGCGGCTTTTCAACTGAAACGTTTACGCTTGCGGTCGCATGTGCGGGAACAGGATCACATCGCGGATCGACGGCGAGTTAGTCAGCAACATCACCAGACGATCGATGCCGATACCTTCACCGGCGGTTGGCGGCATGCCGTACTCCAGCGCACGGACGAAGTCGGCGTCGTAGTGCATGGCTTCGTCGTCGCCGGCGTCCTTGTCGGCCACCTGCGCCATGAAACGCTCGGCCTGATCTTCGGCGTCGTTCAACTCGGAGTAGGCATTGGCGATTTCACGACCACCGATGAACAGCTCGAAGCGGTCGGTGACGTTCGGGTTCTCGTCGTTACGACGGGCCAGCGGCGACACTTCGAACGGGTACTGAGTGATGAAGTGCGGCTGCTCCAGCTTGTGCTCGACCAGTTCTTCGAAAATCATCACCTGCAATTTGCCCAGCCCCTCGAAGCCCAGCACCTTGGCGCCGGCCTTCTTGGCGATGGCGCGAGCCTTGTCGATGTCGTTCAGATCATCGGCAGTCAGCTCAGGGTTGTACTTGAGGATCGAGTCGAACACCGACAGACGCACGAACGGCTCGCCGAAGTGGAACACCTTGTCGCCGTACGGCACGTCGGTGCTGCCCAGTACCAGCTGCGCCAGCTCGCGGAACAATTCTTCGGTCAGGTCCATGTTGTCTTCGTAATCGGCGTACGCCTGATAGAACTCCAACATGGTGAATTCAGGATTGTGACGAGTCGAAACGCCTTCGTTACGGAAGTTGCGGTTGATCTCGAAGACTTTCTCGAAACCACCGACCACCAGACGCTTCAGATACAGCTCAGGGGCGATACGCAGGAACATTTCCATGTCCAGCGCGTTGTGGTGGGTTTCGAACGGCTTGGCTGCAGCGCCGCCGGGAATGGTCTGCAGCATCGGCGTTTCGACTTCGAGGAAGTCGCGCTTCATCAGGAAGCTGCGGATGTGCGCGATCACTTGCGAACGCACGCGGAAGGTCTGGCGCACGTCTTCGTTGACGATCAGGTCGACGTAACGCTGGCGGTAGCGCTGCTCGGTGTCGGTCAGGCCGTGGTGCTTGTCCGGCAGCGGGCGCAGCGACTTGGTCAGCAGGCGCACGTTGGTCATTTCAACGTACAGGTCGCCTTTGCCGGAACGCGCCAGGGTGCCTTCGGCGGCAATGATGTCGCCCATGTCCCAGGTTTTCACCGCAGCCAGGGTTTCTTCGGACAGCGTCTTGCGGTTGACGTAGACCTGAATGCGCCCGGTCATGTCCTGGATCACCATGAACGAGCCACGGTTGAGCATGATGCGACCGGCAACCTTGACCGGGATTGCAGCCTCTGCCAGCTCTTCCTTGGTCTTGTCCGCGTACTGTTTCTGCAAGGCATCGCAGTAGTTGTCGCGGCGGAAGTCGTTCGGGAAGGCATTGCCCTTGGCGCGCTCGGCAGCAAGCTTTTCCTTGCGCAGGGCGATCAGGGAGTTTTCTTCCTGTTGCAGGGCTTGCGGGTCGAGTTGTAGGTCGCTCATGTCTTTAAGTATTCCATCAGGTTCGTTGCCCCCAGCCTTCGGCTGGGGATCGCGGGCGAGCCCGCTCCCACAGAGGGTGTTACAGGCCGGATTTCAGGCTGGCTTCCAGGTACTCGTCGATGTCGCCGTCGAGCACCTTGTCGCAATCGCTGCGTTCGATGTTGGTCCGCAGATCCTTGATCCGCGAGGCATCGAGCACGTAAGAGCGGATCTGGTGACCCCAGCCGATATCGGACTTGGTGTCTTCCAGCGCCTGCGAGGCCGCATTGCGCTTCTGCATTTCCTGCTCGTACAACTTGGCCCGCAGCATTTTCATCGCGGTGTCCTTGTTGGCGTGCTGGGAACGCTCGTTCTGGCAGCTGACCACGGTGTTGGTCGGTACGTGGGTGATACGTACGGCCGAGTCGGTGGTGTTTACGTGCTGACCACCGGCACCGGAGGAACGATAGGTGTCGATCCGCAGGTCTGCCGGGTTGATTTCGATTTCCACCTTGTCATCGATCTCTGGCGAGACGAAAACAGCGGAGAACGAAGTGTGGCGACGGTTGCCGGAGTCGAACGGGCTTTTGCGCACCAGACGGTGCACGCCGATCTCGGTACGCAGCCAGCCAAAGGCGTATTCGCCCTTGATGTGCACGGTCGCGCCCTTGATCCCGGCGACTTCACCGGCGGACAGTTCCATGATGGTCGCGTCGAAACCGCGTTTGTCGGCCCAGCGCAGGTACATGCGCAGCAGGATGTTGGCCCAGTCCTGCGCTTCGGTACCACCGGAACCGGCCTGGATGTCCAGGTAGGCGTTGTTCGGGTCCATTTCATGGCTGAACATGCGGCGGAATTCCAGCTTGGCCAGATTTTCCTCGAGACGGGCCAGCTCGGCGACGACATCGCCCACTGCGCCTTCGTCGTTTTCTTCGACGGCCATGTCCAGCAGGTCGCGGCAATCGGCCAGACCGCCGTTCAGTTCGTCGAGGGTGTCGACGATCTGCGCCAGCGCGGCACGCTCGCGGCCCAGCTCCTGGGCGTATTCAGGTTTGTTCCAGACACTCGGATCTTCAAGCTCGCGGTTGACCTCGGTCAGACGCTCATGCTTTTGATCGTAGTCAAAGATACCCCCGAATAGTTTCGGAGCGCTCGGACAGGTCCTTGATGGTGTTCAGGATCGGGTTGATTTCCATGACGGGCAGCACTCGTTGGCGAACTTTTGAAAGCCGGCGAGTATAACGTAAACAGGCTGTCGCGGCAGCCCGTCTGGCGGTGAATGGGCCGAGATTGCTGCCCTCACCCTAGCCCTCTCCCGGAGGGAGAGGGGACCGATCGGGGGATATTTGAAAAATACGCCGAAATAGAATGGCTTCGCCGAATCCGTGATCGCCAAGCCTGAAGATCCACAATCGCTGCGATCTCTCAGGTCGATGTCTGGCCCGAGACACCTCGGTCGGCCCCCTCTCCCTCCGGGAGAGGGCTGGGGTGAGGGCATCGGCCGTTACTCGATCCCGACCTGATTGCGCCCATTGTTCTTGGCCAGATACAACCCGCGATCCGCCGCCGAAATCAGCAGCCGGCAATCACTGCCCGCCTGCGGCACCATGGTCGCCAGACCGATGCTGATGGTCAGACTGGAACCCTCGGCCGGCGTGTTGTGCGGAATTTTCAGCGCCGCCACAGTCTGGCGCAGTTTTTCGGCCAACAGCCGCGCGCCGCCCGGCGAAGTGTTTGGCAGGACCAGCACAAACTCCTCGCCGCCATAACGCGCCGGCAGGTCCGATGGCCGCGAGCTGGCGTCACGGATGGCTGCGGCGACCTTGCGCAACGCTTCATCGCCTTCAACGTGGCCAAAACTGTCGTTGTACGACTTGAAGTAATCGACGTCGATCATCAGCAGTGAAAGCTGCGTCTGATCGCGCAGCGAACGGCGCCACTCCAGTTCCAGATACTCGTCAAAGTGACGACGGTTGGACAGCCCGGTCAGGCCATCGGAGTTCATCAGCCGTTGCAGCACCAGATTGGTGTCGAGCAACTGCTGCTGGCTGACCCGCAACGCACGGTACGCGGCGTCGCGTTGCAGCAATGTCATGTAGGAACGCGAGTGGTAGCGGATCCGCGCGACCAGTTCGATGGTGTCCGGCAGTTTCACCAGATAATCGTTGGCGCCAGCGGAAAACGCCGCGCTCTTGATCAGCGGGTCTTCCTTGGTCGAGAGGACGATGATCGGGATGTCCTTGGTCGCCGGATGATTGCGGTATTCGCGCACCAGGCTCAGGCCATCAAGGCCGGGCATCACCAGATCCTGCAGGATCACCGTCGGTTTGATCCGCACCGCCTGGGCGATGGCCTGCTGCGGGTCGGAGCAGAAGTGGAAGTCGATGTTTTCCTGATTCGACAGCCCACGGCGCACCGCTTCGCCGATCATCGCCTGATCATCCACCAACAACACCATGGCGGCGTTCTCGTCGGTTTTAATGTCGTCGATCTGTAAATCATTCATGAGCGGTCACCTGAGTACTGCGGGGGCCTGGATTGCCGATCAACCTGTTCATTTGGGGAAAATCTCCAGCAATCGTGGCGCTATCTTTTCCAGCGGGCGGATTTCCACCGCGGCATCGATCGCCGCGGCAGCCTTGGGCATGCCGTACACCGCACTGCTGTGCTGATCCTGCGCAATGGTCAAATAACCCTGCTGGCGCATGAGCTTAAGCCCTTGCGCGCCATCGCGCCCCATCCCGGTCAATAAAACCCCGACGGCGTCACCGTTCCAGTAACTGGCGACGCTCTCGAAAAACACGTCGATCGAGGGGCGATAGATCTCGTTGACCGGTTCGGCGGTGTAGGCCAGCGTGCCGTTTTTCAACAGGCGAATATGGTGATTGGTCCCGGCCAGCAGCACCGCACCACTTTGCGGCGGCTCGCCTTCACGGGCCAGACGCACATCGAGGCCGCTGGCGCTGGCCAGCCATTCGGCCATGCCGGCGGCGAAGACCTGATCGACATGCTGCACCAGCACGATCGCGGCGGAAAAATCTCTCGGCAGGCCTTTGAGCAACACTTCCAGCGCCGCCGGCCCACCGGCAGACGAACCGATCGCCACCAGGCGCTGACGTGACGGCGAACTGCGCGGCGAACTCGGCGCCGGGCGCGCACGTGGCGCCTTGTCGCCGATCAGCCAGCCGATGTTGAGGATCTTGCGCAACAACGGCGCCGCCGCTTCCTGGGCATTGCCGGCGCCGATCGCCGGCGTGTCGACCACGTCCAGCGCGCCGTGGCCCATGGCCTCGAACACGCGGTGCACGTTCTGTTGACGATCCACGGTGACGATGACAATCGCGCACGGTGTCTCGGCCATGATCCGCCGCGTGGCTTCGACGCCGTCCATGATCGGCATGATCAGGTCCATCAGAATCAGGTCTGGTGTGCACTCGGCGCAGCGTTGCACCGCCTCGGCACCGTTGCTGGCGACCCAGATCACCTGATGCGCCGGCTCGAAGGCCAACGCTCGGCGCAGGGCCTCCACCGCCAGGGGCATGTCGTTGACGATTGCGATCCTCATGTCCGCGCTCCTCCGATGAGCTCGACCACTGCATCGAGCAGGGCGTCGTCATGAAAACTGGCTTTGGCTAGATAATAGTCGGCGCCGGCATCCAGTCCACGGCGGCGGTCTTCTTCGCGATCCTTGTACGACACGACCATCACCGGCAGCGATTGCAGACGGTTGTCGCGGCGCAGCAGCGTGACCAGCTCGATGCCGTCCATGCGCGGCATGTCGATGTCGGTGATCAGCAGATCGAAGTTCTCCGAACGCAGCGCATTCCAGCCGTCCATGCCGTCCACCGCCACCGCGACGTCGTAGCCACGATTGAGCAGCAGTTTGCGTTGCAGCTCGCGCACGGTCAGCGAATCGTCGACCACCAAGACTCGTTTGCGCGCCGCTTCCGCAGCTTGATTGCCGTGGCGGGCAATGCGCTCCAGGCGCCCGGTATTGAGCAGCTTGTCCACCGAACGCAGCATGTCTTCGACATCGACGATCAGCACCACCGAGCCGTCATCGAGCAAGGCCCCGGCGGAGATGTCCTGAACCTTGCCCAGACGCTCGTCCAGCGGCAACACCACCAGCGTGCGCTCACCCACGAAGCGCTCGACCGCCACCCCATAAATCGCCTCGCGCTCGCGGATCACCACGACTTTCAGGGTAGCGCCATCGTTCTGACTGGCCGGGCGATTGAGCAACTGGCTGGCCGCAACCAGCCCGACATGCTGGCCTTCGTGCCAGAAATGCTGACGTCCTTCGACCTGCACGATGTCTTCCGGCGCCAGATCGCACATGCGTTCGATGTGCGCCAAGGGGAATGCGTAAGCCTCTTCGCCGACTTCCACCACCAGACTGCGCACCACCGAAAGCGTCAGCGGCACTTCCAGATGGAAACGACTGCCCTCGCCCGCCGTCTGCTCCAGCACCACGGCCCCGCGCAATTGGCGAACCATGTGTTGAACAGCGTCGAGACCGACGCCACGCCCGGACACTTCGGTAACCTTGTCGCGCAGGCTGAAACCCGGCAGAAACAGGAACGTCAGCAGTTCTTCTTCGCTCAATTGCGCTGCGGTTTCGGCTGGGGATAACTGCCGTTCGACGATGCTGCGGCGGACTTTCTCCAGATCGACGCCACCGCCGTCATCGCTGAGTTCCAGCACCAGCAAACCGGCTTGGTGGGAAGCGCGCAAGCGGATCAGGCCCTCTTCCGGCTTGCCCTTGAGCAGGCGTTGTTCCGGGGATTCGATGCCGTGATCGACGGCGTTGCGCAGCAGATGAGTCAGCGGTGCTTCAAGCTTTTCCAGCACGTCGCGATCGACCTGGGTTTTCTCACCTTCGATCTCCAGGCGCACTTGTTTGCCAAGGCTGCGCCCGAGGTCGCGAACCATGCGCGCCTGACCGCTGAGCACGTCGGCGAACGGGCGCATGCGACAGGCCAGCGCGGTGTCATAGAGCACTTGCGCGCGCTGACTGGCCTGCCAGGCGAATTCGTCGAGTTCGGCGTTTTTCTCGCTGAGCAGTTGCTGCGACTCGGCGAGCAAACGTCGCGCATCTTCCAGCGACTCGAGCGCTTCCAGGCTCAGCGCATGCTCCTTCAGGTGCACATTGAGATTTTCCAGTGCGCGCAGGCCGTTGTTCTGCATGCGTTTGAGGCGCTGCATGGTCGCCAGGTGCGGCTTGAGACGCTGGGTTTCCACCAGTGATTTGCTCGACAGATCGAGCAGGCTGTTCAGGCGTTCGGCGGTAACGCGCAAGACGCGCTCGCCGCCCTCGGTGGTGCGTTTGTTTTTGCGCGGGGCCGGCTCGGCGGGCTCGTCGACCATCGGCGCTGACACTATTGGCGCTGGCTCGATCTGCAACTCGGCCATTGGCGGCGTGGCAACCACAGCGGCTGGCGCCGACGGATCGAGCAAACGCCCCATCAGCGCCACGTAGGCTTCAATATCCGCAGGTTGCGGCGCATTGGCCGGCGTGGCGATGCGCATCAGCAGGTCGGTGCCCTGCAACAACGCGTCGATGTGCTCGGGACGCAGCAACAAACGGCCTTCCTGGGCGCTGACCAGGCAATCTTCCATGACGTGGGCGACGCTGACGCCGCTGTCGATACCAACAATCCGCGCTGCGCCTTTGAGGGAGTGCGCCGCGCGCATGCACGACTCCAGTTGATCGGCCTGGGTCGGATTACGCTCCAGCGCCAGCAGCCCGGCGCTGAGCACTTGGGTCTGGGCTTCGGCTTCGAGGCTGAACAGTTCGAGCAGGGAGGCATCGCGCATTTGCTCGGGGGTCATGTCAGGCTCCGGGTCACGGCGGACAGCAGCTGCTCTTCATCCAGCCAGCGCAAACTGCGACCGCGATATTGCAGAACGCCACGGGTGTATTTGGCACTGGCCTGCGCACCGGACTGAGACGCCGCGTCGAGGATGCGTTCGTCGATGGCATGAATGCCGTCGACCTCGTCCACCGGCACCACCACCGGCCCGCCATGGGCAGCGATGATCAGCATGCGCGGCATGACTCGCCCGCCACTGACCGGCGCAACGCTGCCGTCGAGGTCGAGCAATTCCACCAGCGACAGGCACGCGACCAGTGCGCCACGGACATTGGCCACGCCGAGCAAGGCCCGCGAGCGCTGGTGCGGCAGCGAATGTATCGCCTGCAACGGCGCGACTTCGACAAGCGTGCGCGTGGCCAGCCCGAGCCATTCCTCGCCGAGGCGAAACATCAGCAGCGAGCGGGTCTTGACGTCGATTTCGACTTTGCTGACCACTGCTTCGCGCTGGTCCTGCTGCAACGAATAACGGTCGAGCAGGCGCGTGGCGGCGGCGGAATACACCGAGCAGTTGCGGCAATGAATGTGCTCTTCCAGCAACGGGCAGGACTTGTCGCCATGAATGCCGATGCGGTTCCAGCAATCGTCGATGGCGCGGGCGTCTTCGTGGGTAACGTTCAAGGTGTCGGACGCGCTCATCGTTTACGCTCACTGTCGGCGGTGCGCCCGCTGCGGGCGGCGCGCTCCTGCAATCGTCGGGCACCCGCCGTGTCGCCCTGAGCCTGTAGCAACGCGGCCAGGTGCATCAGCGCTTCGGGATGTTGCGGTTCAAGGTACAAGGCCTTGCGGTAATAACCCTGGGCTTCGAGGCTCAAGCCAGCAACATCGCTGAGCAGCCCGAGCCAGTAGAACACCTGCGCCACCGGCTCATGGCTGCGCAGATAGTCTTCGCACGCGGCACGGGCCTCGGCGCTTTTGCCTTCGTTGGCCAGTGCAGCGATTTGCGCCAGCAGCGTCGCGGCGTCGGGGTTGGCAGTTTTTTTCGTCACCGGCAAAGCCGTCACGGCAGCGAACGGCCGATTGCGCACTGGCGCTGGCGGCGCGCTGCGCAATGGCTGGCTGACCGGCACGGCGACCGGTTTCGGCGTCGGCAGCGGTTCGGGGTGCGGCTCGCTATGACGGCTGAAAGCGAACGACTGCGGGATGCCGATCGAGCGCATGCCCAAACGCCCGAGCAGACTGCCCTCCGCCGGGCCGATAAACAGCACACCGTCGACGTGGGTCAGGCGCTTGAGCACTTCGAACACCTGCTTTTGCGTCGGCTGGTCGAAGTAGATCAGCAGGTTGCGGCAGAACACGAAATCGAAGGCTGGCTCGCTCGCCAACAGCGTCGGATCGAGGACATTGCCGACCTGCCAGCGCACCTGTTCGCGAACGTATTCGTTGACCCGGTGGCCGTCCTGCTCAGGCATGAAATGCCGATCGCGAAATTGCAGATCCTGCCCGCGAAACGAGTTCTTGCCGTAAACAGCACGGCGCGCCTTGTCCACCGACAACGGGCTGATGTCCATGCCATCGACCTTGAACTGATGCGGTTTGAGCCCGGCATCGAGCAGGGCCATGGCGATCGAATAGGGTTCTTCGCCGGTCGAGCACGGCAGACTGAGGATGCGCAACGCGCGCATGTTGTTCAGCTCGGCGAGACGCTGACGGGCCAGTTTGCCCAAGGTGGCGAAGGATTCCGGGTAACGGAAAAACCATGTTTCCGGAACGATCACCGCTTCGATCAGTGCCTGCTGTTCATCCCGCGAGCCTTGCAACAGCTGCCAGTATTCGTCGGCGTGGGCGGCCTGGGACAGCGTGGTGCGCTGGCGCACGGCACGCTCGATGATCGCCGCGCCCACCGAAGCGACATCGAGGCCGATGCGTTCCTTGAGGAAATCGAAAAAGCGCTGATCACCACTCATGGCTGCGCCTCTAACTGCGCCGGATCACGCGGCGGATCGGGGAACAGCAAACCGCGCACGGCGTCATCGAGCAAGTCATTGACCCGCACCCATTGCAGCAATCCCTGCGCATCTTCGCGCACCGGGCCGAGGTATGGCGCCTCGCGGTTATCGAGGCCGTAGGGCTGGAAATCTTGCGGATGACAGCGCAGCGTGTCGGTGGCCTGCTCGAGAATCAGCCCGAGCCATTGCGCTGCTTGCGCTTGATCCGGCTGATAATTGACCAGCACCAGCCGCGTGCTGGTGCGCGCCTCGGCGGGCCGGCCAAAAGTCAGCGCACTGAGGTCGATCACCGGCACCACCGCCCCGCGATAGGCGAACACCCCGGCCACCCAGTGCGGCGCCCGGGCAATCGGCTTCAACGGCAGGCGCGGCAGCACTTCGGCCACTTCGGTGGCGCGCAGGGCGTAGCGTTCGCTGCCGATGCGAAACAGCAGAAACAGCGCCTGCTTCGCCACTGGCGCACTGCCCCGTTTGGCGATGATTTCGCTCATCAGACTTTGAATCGCGAAACGCCGCTGCGCAGGCCGACGGCCACCTGGCTCAGTTCGTCGATGGCGAAACTGGCCTGACGCAGCGATTCGACGGTCTGGCTGCTGGCATCGCCCAACTGCACCAGCGCATGGTTGATCTGTTCGGCGCCAGTGGCCTGGGCCTGCATGCCTTCGTTGACCATCAGCACGCGCGGCGCCAGTGCCTGCACCTGATGGATGATCTGCGACAGCTGCTCGCCGACCTGCTGCACTTCCGACATGCCGCGGCGCACTTCTTCGGAAAACTTGTCCATGCCCATCACCCCGGCCGACACCGCCGACTGGATCTCGCGAACCATCTGTTCGATGTCGTAGGTGGCCACGGCGGTCTGATCGGCCAGACGCCGGACTTCGGTGGCGACTACGGCAAACCCGCGACCGTACTCGCCGGCCTTCTCGGCTTCGATCGCTGCGTTGAGCGACAGCAGGTTGGTTTGGTCAGCCACTTTGACGATGGTCACCACCACCTGATTGATGTTGCCGGCCTTCTCGTTGAGGATCGCCAGTTTGGCGTTGACCAGATCCGCCGCGCCCATGACCGAGTGCATGGTGTCTTCCATGCGCGCCAGGCCTTGCTGGCCGGAGCCGGCGAGCACCGAGGCCTGATCGGCAGCGGTGGACACTTCGGTCATGGTGCGCACCAGATCCCGCGAGGTCGCGGCGATCTCACGGGAGGTTGCGCCGATTTCGGTGGTAGTCGCTGCGGTTTCGGTGGCGGTGGCTTGTTGCTGCTTGGAAGTGGCGGCGATCTCGGTCACCGAAGTGGTCACCTGCACCGAAGAGCGCTGGGCCTGGGATACCAGCGACGTCAGCTCGGTCATCATGTCGTTGAAGCCGGTTTCGACCGCGCCGAATTCGTCCTTGCGATCAAGGTTCAGGCGCGAACTCAGATCGCCGGTGCGCATGATGTCGAGGATGGTCACGATGCGGTTCATCGGCGCCATGATCGCGCGCATCAACAGCAGACCACAGAGGCCGGCGGCCAGCACCGCAACCAGCAGGGAAATGACCATGCTGACTTTGGCCGTTGCCACCGCGTCGTCGATGTTGGCCATGGCGGTATCGGCAACAACTTTGTTCTCGCCAATGATGTCGTTGAGCTTCATGCGCCCGGTGTACCACGCCGGGGTCAGCTTCTCGTTGAACAGCTTGATGGCATCGGCTTCCAGATTGCGCTTGTGCAGGTCCAGCACGGCATCCTGAATCTGCATGTAGGTATCGTGGTACTTCTCGAACAGGGCGAATTCGGATCGGTCTTCATCGGTGGCCATGGTCTTGCGATAGTTGGCCATCTGCTCTTGCAGACGCGCCTCGAACGCCTTGTAGTCGGCAGCGTCTTCACTGGAAACGCCCTGGCCATCCTTGAGGCCGAGCAGCTCCTGGGTCTGCAAATAACTGTCGACCCAAGCGCCGCGAATCATCGAGCTGTAATAGACGCCGGGGATGGCATCGTCGCGCACGCTGTTTTCACTGGCCTCGATCTTCAACAACCGCGAGTAGGACAGCACCACCATCAACAGCATGATGGCGATAATCACCGCAAAGCTCGCCAAAATGCGTTGGCGCAACGTCCAGTTCTTCACAGTGAATCCTCGTGCCTGATCGAAATGCGGGGAGTATAGCCGAGCGCGGTGTTTCATTTATAAGACGCTTTCGCTGGCAGCACTGTCCCTGGGGGAGCGAGCCTGCTCGCGAAGGCCACACCACGGTCCCGGCAAATCCCCTACTGCGCAAGAAGTTGCGCAGTAGGTCGTAATATTTCAGGGGTAAATTGCCCTGCAGCCCAAGCGGTGCAAGCCCTGCAGCCAAGTGCGCAAGAAGTTGCGCAGTACTGCGCAACTTCTTGC
>NZ_RCOC01000046.1:0-28299 GCF_004307515.1 Pseudomonas sp. Sample_14
CATTGGAACGCGGAGCGTCCCTTGAGGCATTCCCACGCGGAGCGTGGGAACGATCATTCAGAAGATCGCAGCCTTCGGCAGCTCGCGCGCGCGTGTTCTGCACTCATAGGTTTTCTCTCGCCGGCAAATAGAGCCGCTAAATAATCAACGAAGCTGATATTCACCATTGCAAACCCTGAGTGGTTGCTTCGGCTTTTTTGATTGATTCTGTGGCCATCGAAACCTTTGCCCACGGAGAACACCATGGCCAGCGCAATCCTCACTTCCGCCAAACGCGGCGCCTACCTGGCCATTGGTCTGTACCTGGCCGTGGTGCTGTTCGTCAGCATCGGCGCACAGATGGAACACAGCTTCGACGCCCCGATCGACGTCGCCCACCCCGGCATCCAGTTCGAACTGCGCTCGCAAAGCGCCATGGTCGACAGGGCTGAACTCGCAGGAGTCGGCGGCGCATGAAAGGCTACAGACTCTGGGTCATCGCCAGCCTCGCGCTGATGACCAACGGCGCCTCACTCCTGGGGTTTGGCCAGGGCTCGGTGGGAGGTTTGGCCCGGGCCATAGAGGCCAACCACAACATCGCGCACAACATTGAACGCGCCAACACGCTGGGGCTGATGGCCGGCAATCCACCGGTCAAGGTCGCGGTGGATTTTCTCGGGCCGTTTGAAGTGGATTGCATGGCGCTGGGCATGTGCAACGCCCTGGCCTGACGAAGATCGTTCCCACGCTCTGCGTGGGAATGCCTCAAGGTACGCTCCGCGTTCCAATGGGACACAGAGCGTCCCCGGCTGCATTCCCACGCGCAGCGTGGGAACGATCAAAGGGACAGAGGGTTATTTTTTCATGATTGAGGTAAACAGCTCGGATTCGAGCAGGCGCTGCAACCAGGCCTGCAAGCGCACATAAGGCGTCTGCGCAAACCACTCGCGATCAACGTGAGCGAACTGTCGGACGAAGGGCAGCAGGGCGATGTCGGCGAGGCTCGGATGCTCGGCCAACAAGTAGTCACGTCCTTCAAGCAACTCATCCAGTTTCTGCAGAAACAACGCACCTTCAGCTCGATAAGCTTCCATCGGCTGCTCGGGGTAGCGCTCGGCGTACTTGTAGCGATTCAATGCCGATTTGAAAATCTGATCATTACCTTCAATCAGTTTTTCCATCCACAGCGCTGCGAACGAGTCGCCGGCCAGCAACCAATCATCCGGATCATTCTGCGCCAACGCCCAGCGCATGATCTGCAGACTCTCATCGATCACTACGCCATCGGCATTCAGCACCGGCACGGTGCCCTTGGGCGAGAGCGCGAGCATCTGCGCCGGTTTGTCCTTGAGACTGACTTCGACAATCTCCACCGGCACGCCCGCATAACGCAGGGCCATTCGCGCACGCATCGCGTAAGGGCAGCGGCGGAAGGAATACAGCGTGTTCATTTCACCTCCAGCGTGCTCAAACCATTGCCCTGGCGCCGCACCTGAATCTGCACCGGGATCCGTTCGTGCATTTCCTGGACATGGGAAATCACCGCCACCTTGCGTCCCTGCGCCTGCAAGCCATCGAGCGCGTCCATGGCCAGTTGCAAGGATTCCGGATCGAGGCTGCCAAAGCCTTCATCGATAAACAGCGATTCGATTTTCAGTGTGCTCGACGCCATCGAGGCCAGACCCAGCGCAAGGGCGAGTGACACGAGGAACGTCTCGCCGCCGGAAAGCGAATGCACCGAGCGCAGTTCGTCGCCCATTTCCGTGTCCATTACCAGCAGGCCGAGCATGCTGCCGCCGCGTTTGAGGCGATAGCGTTTGACCAGTTGGCGCAGCTGCGCGTTGGCGTGATGTACCAGCAGATCGAGGTTGTAGGCCTGGGCGATCTTGCGGAAGGTGTCGCCGGTGGCCGAGCCGATCAAGGCACTGAGCCGCGCCCAGCGCTGGTACTCGGCATAGGCGTCGGCGATCTGCTGGGCCAGCGCCTGATTGGCGTTCTGCCGGCGCTGGTCTTCAACCTGTTCGGCGCGCAGTTCGGCGCACTGCTGTTCGCTGACGGCGAACTGGCTCTGCAGCTCGGCGAGGGCGCTGTCGAGCTGTTCGGCATCAAGGGCGCCGTCCTGCCGGGCCTGGTGATCGAGCAGGCGCTGATCGCGCTCCTGCAACAGGACCTGGGCCTGTTCGATGGCTTTTTCGTTGTGCTGAAGGGTCTGGCGCAGTTCTGCAACTTGCGCGTCATCGAAGCGCAGCAAGTCCTCGAGGCCGCCGTCATCCAGTTCCGGATGGCTGGCGCGCCAATCGGCGATCTTGCCGGCGAGTACCAGGTCTTCAGCTTGCAGTGCTTGCAGGCGTTCCTGTTGGGCCTTGAGCTCAGCGGCGATCTGCACCAGTTGCGTGCGCACACTTTGCAGCTCCTCAGCGGTGCTGGTTTCCGCGCTGCGCGCCCGTTCCACGGCGTGTTCCAACTGCTGCTGCCAATGCTCGGCGCTGCTGTGCTCGCCAAGTAACTGCGCGAGTTTTTCCTGACAGCCTTGCTGTTGCTCGGTCAGCGCGGTGAATTGTTGCTCGGCGCTGTGCAGTTGCTGAGTGCGCAGCTGCTGGCGATCCTGTTCTTTCTCCAACGTCTGCTGGCGTTGCTGCTGTTCGCTCAGCTCTTCCTTTTGCTGTTCGAGCTGGGTCAAACGCTCGGCGATCTGCCGGTCCAGCTGCATGAACGTTGCCGCCGGCTCCAGGCGCAAGGCCTCAAGGGTGTCGGCGGGCAGCAGCGGGCCGAACGCGGCAAGTTCTTCTTCAAGGCGCTGACGGTCGCTGTTGAGTTCATGCTGCTGATGGCTCAGCTGTTGCGCCGCTTGCTGATGCGCCACTTCGGCCTGACGCAATTGTTGCGACAGGCGCGCCGCGTCCTGCTGCAAGGTGAGCAGGGCGGTTTGGCGTTGTTCGTCCTGAGTGATGCTCTGATTCAACTGCTCGGTCTGGCGGCTGAGCCAGGCGTCGCGTTTGTCGGCGTCCTGATTGAACAGTTGCGCGGCCAGCGGATGCGCGTCGAGGCTCGGGGCCAGGGCTTGTTGTTGCGCCGCGAGTTGTTCCAGTTGCTGCAGCAGCTCTTTCTGTTGTGCGATCACGCCACCGACTTCGCCGCGCAGCTCGATCAGTTTTTCCTTGAGCTGATCGACCACTTGCTGGGCGTTGGCCTGTTCGCTTTCATCGTGACGGCCAAGGCTTTGCAGCAGTGCTTCGGGCTGGTGATAGGGATGCTCGTTGCTGCCGCAGACCGGGCAGGGCTGATCGTCCTGCAACTGCGCGCGCAGCTCTTCGACACTGGCACTGCGCGCCAGCCGCTGACGTTCAAGCAGTTCGCGAGTGACATTTAGGGTCTGCTCGGCGACGGTCAGTTCGGCCTTGGTTTTCACCCCGTCCTGGGTCAGGCGTTCGCGTTGCTGCTGCGCGTCGAGCTGGCGTTGTTGCAACTCGGCGCTGCGCTTGTCGAGATCCTGCTGAGTCGCCCACAGGCGCGACAGGTCTTCGATCGCGCGCAGCTGTTTGCGGTTGTCCTGCAGCAAGATGCCGAGCAGGCCGATCTGTTCGGCCACCGCGTCCGGCTCTGCGCCGGCCTCTTTGAACAACACTTCCATTTGCTGTTTGTGCGAGGCCAGTTGCTCAGCACTGTGCGCGGCGTTCTGTTCGAGCGACGCCAGTTCGCTCTGGCCCTTGTTCAAGCGGTTGCCAATCAGCATCAGCTGTTGCAGACGATCGCGATAGGCGCTCCAGGCATCGCTCAACGGCGCCAGATGCGCACTCTGCTCAAGCTCGGTGGCGATGCGTTGCAAACGCTCGGCGACCTCAGCTTGTTTTTCCTGCAAGGCTTGAATCGTGTTCTGGCCATGCTTGAACGCTTGCTCGGCCGCTTGCCGGGCTTCGGCGCTGCTGGCGGTGTCCTTGATCAGGCGGGCGAGGGTGCTTTGCTCTTCGAATGCCTGACGCAGCAACGGCGCATTTTCGCTCTGGCGTTGTTGCGCTGCGCTCAGGGCGACTTTCGCTGCGTCGAGGTTCTGTTCCAGCTGCGTCTGGCGTTCGCCCAGCGCCGCGTGTTGTTGGGTGTGCGCGGCAATCTGCGCCGCCAGTGGCGTGAGCAGCGCATCGAGCTCGGCCTTGCGCGCGAACTGATGGCGTTGCGGGCCAAGCTGTTCCAGACGCGTCAGTTTCACCCGCTCGCCGGCCAGTGCCTGCCATTGCTGTTGCGCGGTTTGCAGTTGTCCGCTGGCCGCTTGCTGCGCTTCCAGCAACAGACGCAAATCCTTCAGCCAGGCATGCTGTTGCTCAAGCTGTTTGAGCTGCGCCTGTTGCGCCTTCATTTGTTGCTGCGCGGTGTTGAAACGCTCGTCGAGTTCGGCGCGCGCTTCCGGCGCCAAAGGCGTCACACCGGTGGCCTGATCCTGCAACTGCTTGTGCGCTTCACGGGCTTCTTTGGTCTTGTCGAAGGCACGGCGGCCGAGGCGAGTGTAGAGCGCGGTGTCGGTGAGTTTTTCCAGCAGTTCACTGCGGTCGTTGTCGTCAGCCTTGAGGAACGCGCTGAACTCGCTCTGCGCCAGCAGCACAGCGCGAGTGAACTGTTCAAAGTTCAGGCCCAGCGCGGCTTCCAGCTGGGTTTTGTATTCGCCTTTCTGGCTGGCGAGCAGTTGATCCTGATCGATGTCGCGCAGGCTCTGCCGACTGGCCTGGAGCTTGCCGCCAGCCTTCTCGCGAGCACGGTTGGCTTCCCAGCGCGCGCGATAGCGGCGGCCATCGACGCCGACAAAATCCACTTCGGCATAGCCTTCACCGGTGCCGCGTCGCAGCAAGGTGCGCGGGTCGCCAGTGGCGATTTCACCGTCAGCATCCGGGACTTTCGCATCACGGCCGGTGTTGTTCAGACGCGGCACAGCGCCAAACAGCGCCAGGCACAAGGCATCGAGCAACGTGCTTTTGCCGGCGCCGGTGGGGCCGGTGATTGCGAACAGACCGGCGCTGGCCAGCGGTTCAGCGGTGAAATCAATCTCGAACGGCCCGGCCAGCGAGGCGAGGTTCTTCAAACGAATGGCGAGAATTTTCATGGCTGCTCGCCCTCCAGTTGCACGTCCTGCAGCAGTTCAGCGAAGTCCTTGAGCGTCTGCTCGTCGACCTCGCTGCCGTAATTGTCGAGCCAGGCGCGGCTGAACAATTCCTGCGGAGTGAGCTGGTCGAGTTCGATCAGCGTGCTGCCGTCATCGCTGCCATCGGCGCCACGATTGCCGGCGTATTCAGCGGCGATGCGCACCAGGCGCACGGCTTTGCCTTGCAGTGCGGTTTCCACTTGGTGGCGCAGATCCGGCTGCGGCTCATCCAGGCGCACGCGCACTTCGAGCCATGGCTGGCGCTGGGTTTCGGCGAGCAGATCGATGTTCGGCAGGTCGGCCAGTTGCAGCAGAATCTCGGCCAGCGGCGCCGGGCCGATGCGCTGCAGATTGACCGAGCGCGGGATCAGTTTCGGCTCGACGCTGACCAGGGTTTCACCGTCCAGGACCACATCGAGAATCTGATGCTGATAACCGATTTCGGAGAACGACAGCGGAATCGGCGAGCCGCTGTAGCGGATGCGCTCCTCGCCGTTGACCTTCTGCGGCTTGTGCAAATGGCCGAGGGCGACGTAACTGATGCTTTCGCCGAACAGGCTGGCGGGCAGGGCTTCGGCATTGCCGATGATCAGGCTGCGCTCGGAATCCTCCGACACCGAGCCCCCGGCCATGTGCGCGTGGCTGATAGCGATCAACGCCTGCCCGGGCTGACGCTTGGCATTCGCCGCCGCGATCAGCCATTCATGCACCTGACCGATGCCGCGCAGATAGTTGTCACCCAGATGCACGCCAGTGACTTCCGCCGGGCGCAAGAACGGCAGCGCCAGACACCACGCGGCGATTTCTCCTTGGGCATTCGGCAGCGGCAGCAGCAGGCGCTCGGCATCGAGTTGCCCGTCGTCCAGCCACAGCACCCGACCCAACGCGTGAGTGCGCAAACGCCGCATCAACGGCGCCGGCAGCTCGATCCGCGAGCCGGAATCATGGTTGCCGGCAATCATCACGATGGTCAGCAACGGCTGCTGTTCGTGAGCGCTGACGATGAAATCGTAGAGGCGTTCCTGAGCTTTGACCGGCGGATTGACCGTATCGAAGATGTCCCCGGCGATCAGCAGCACATCCGGCTGCGCCAAGTGCAACTGGCGCAGCAGCCATTCGAGAAAACACGCGTGCTCGAAATCGCGCTCCTGGCCGTGCAGGTTTTGCCCAAGGTGCCAGTCGGAGGTGTGGAACAGACGCAAGGTGGACTCCGCTACAGAAAAGAGGTGATGGCCGCAGATGAAATGAGGGCGGCGAAAGAGGGGAGAGTTTACAGATTATTGCGCCGGTGGGGCTTATCGCGCAGGCGGGCGGTGAACGGTTCACCGGGGATTCCGGCACAACCGCTCATCGAAATCGATTTTTCAACGCATCCATTAATTGACGCCAAAATAGTGGCCATCTAATATCGCGCCACCATTTTGATACTAGTGCGCTATTGCAGGGATGCCAGCGACTCTTTGCGCTCATCCGCGCCGCTTTCCTGCGGAGCATGGCACCTGATCAGACCGATTATTGCCCGTTGCAGGATCTTCTACATGGACGTTCGCCAGTACGCATTCCTCGCTCGCCAGCCTTCTGCCGCTACGGCCAAACGCGAGCAGTTCCTCGGCATGCCCAAGCGCGGACTGGCCTTCCTGCTGGCCAACGTCATGTTCTGGCAACCGCTGTGGGCGCAGGCCGATGGCATCGTCGTTGCCAACCCGAATACCACGCTGGACCGTGCCGGCAACGGCGTGCCGATCGTCAACATCGCCACGCCCAACGCCAGTGGCCTGTCGCACAACCAGTTCCACGATTACAACGTCGGCGCACAGGGCGTCATCCTCAACAACGGCGCGACTCAAACTTCGAACACGCAACTGGGCGGTCACGTCATCGGTAACCCGAACCTGAAAAACAGCGGTTCGGCGCAGGCGATTCTCAACGAAGTCATCAGCGGCAACCCGAGTCAGTTGCGCGGTTACACCGAAGTGGCCGGGCAGTCTGCGCGAGTGATTGTCGCCAACCCGTATGGCATTACCTGCAATGGCTGCGGTTTCATCAACGCACCACGGGTGACGTTGACTACCGGTAAACCAGTGCTGGAAAACGGTCGGCTGGATCGCTTTCAGGTCGATCAAGGCAGCGTGGCTATCGAAGGCGCGGGCATCAACGCAACCAATATCGACCGCTTCGAAATCATCACCCGCAGCGCCAAAATCAATGCGCAGATCCAGGCACAGAACCTGACCATCGTCGCCGGTCGCAACGACGTCAACGCCGACACCCTCAATGCCACCGCCCGCGCCGACGACGGTAGCGCCAAACCGCAACTGGCCATCGACTCCTCGGCGCTCGGCGGCATGTACGCCGGGGCGATCAAACTGGTCGGCACCGAGGCCGGCGTCGGGGTGAAACTCGACGGCAAACTGATCGCCAGCGGCGGCGATATTCAGCTGGATGCGAACGGGCAACTGAGCTTGGCCGACACCTCGGCTACCGGCGCGGTCAACGTCAAGGCAGCCAGCCTCGACGCGCAAGCTCCGGTTTACGCCGGCACGTCGCTCAACGTACAGACCCAAGGCAACCTGACCAACCGCCAGACCTTGGCCGCCCGCGACAGCGTGGTGCTCAGCGCCGGTGGGCAACTGACCAACGCCGGCGCCATCGAAGCCGGCGTCAATGCTGACGGCAGCCGTAACAGCAACGGTGACTTGAGCCTTCGCGCACAGAATCTGAGCAACAGTGGCAAGAGCCTCAGCGCCAGCCGCAACCTGACCGTCAACGCCGCGCAAACCCTCAACAACCAGAATGGTCTGCTCAGTGGCCAGACCGCGAGCATCACTGCCGGCACGCTGGACAACCGCAACGCAGGCAAAGTGCTGGGCAACAACAGCCTGACCCTCACTGCCAATCAAGTGCTGAACAATCAAGGCACGCTCACCAGCAATGGCAGACTCACCGGCAACATCGGTCAGTTGATCAACAGCAACGGTGAACTTGGCAGCCAGAGCGACGTAGTACTCACGGTCACCTCGCTGGACAACGTCGCCGGCCTGATCTCCGCTGGCCGTTTGCTCGACATCACCGCCCTCGGCGCCATCAACAATCGCACCGGACGGATCGGCGCGAAACAGGCCGTGGCGGTAAAAGCGCAACAACTGGACAACAGCCAGCAAGGCCAGCTGACCAGCGAAGGCATGCTGACCACGCGCATCAGCGACCAGTTGAACAACCAGAACAAGGGCCTGATCCAGGCCAACGGTGCGATGGACGTGCAGGCCACGCGCCTGGATAACCGCGCCGGCAAGATTTCCGGTCTCGACACCCTGACCGTGAGCAGCGCCACCACCGACAACCGTGCGGGTGTTTTGCGCGCCGACAAAGCGACGACGCTGCTGATCGATAATCTGGATAACCGCGACAAGGGCCGCGCCGAGAGCAAGGCAGCGCTGACCTTCGAAGGCAGCACGCTGAACAACAGCAATGGCGGCTTGCTGACCTCGACCGGACTGTTGAGCCTCAAAGCCCGGGATGTCACCAACGATGCCGGACGGATTTCCGGCAAGGGCGATATCGACGCCAGCATTGACAACCTGACTCAGCAAACCGGCGAACTGGTTGCCGAAGGCAATCTGAAACTCACCGGCAAGACTCTCAACAGCCGCCAGGACAGCCTGGTCGGGTCGCTCAAGACCCTGACCGTCAATGTCGACCAGATCGACAACCGCGCCAGTACGCTTTCCAGCCAACTCGACCTGCATATCAATGGCGCACGCCTGGATAACAGCGAGGGCGGCAAGGTGCTGTCCGACACCACGCTGGGCCTGAAAGTCGCGCAGATCATCAACGCCACCAATGGCCTGATTTTCAGCAAAGGCGCGGCGACGCTCAGCGGCATCGGTTTGAGCAATGTGGGCGGGCGGATCGTCAGCCAGAACACACTGAACCTGACCCTCGACAATGCCCTCGATAACCAGCAAGGCCTGATCAGCAGTGAAGGGCAGATGACCCTGAATCTCGGCAGCCTCGACAATCGCCTGGGCAAGCTGTCGAGCCTGGAAGCGATGGCACTGACCAGCGTCGCTGGCGTGCAGAATCAGGGCGGGCTGATCGCCTCGCAAAAGGGTCTGACCTTTACCAGCGGCAGTCTCGATAACAGCGACAACGGCATCCTCAGTGCCAAAGATGATTCGACCCTGAACACCGGTGAGTTCAAGAACCGGCAGGGCGGCAGCCTCGCCACGGACGGCACGCTGTTGCTGACCACCGCGCATCTGGATAACTCCGGCGGCACCATCGGCAGCCAGAAAACCCTGCAGGCTTCCGTCACCTCGCTGCAGCAGGACGGCGGCGAGCTGTTCAGCAACGGCGACCTGACCCTGGACCTCAACAATGGCCTGCTCGATAACCAGCGCGGCAACATTCATACGCCGGGGCAACTGCTGCTGAAAAACCTCAAGGATGTGAACAACAGCGCCGGGGAAATCTCCGCTGCCAAAGCCTGGAACCTCAACGCGCAAAGCCTGAACAACGACGGTGGCAAGCTGCTCAGCAATGAAAAACTCACCCTGATCATCGACCGTGCGCTGAGCAACGTAAAAGGCCTGATCGCCTCCGCTGGCCTCCAAGCGCGCAGCGCCAGCCTCGACAATAGCGGCGGTGAGATTCGCGGGCGTGGCGAGGTCGATTTCACCGTCACCGATCTGTTCGACAACCAGGCTGGCGTGGTCATCGCCGACGAGGGCCTGACGCTCACGGCGGCGCGTCTGGATAACCGTCAGGAAGGCCTGGTCGGTTCGACCCAAGCGCTGCAACTGGTCGTCGACCATGTCGATAACCGCAGCGGTGAACTGTCGAGCAAGGCCGGCGTGAGCCTGATCGGCGCCTGGCTCGACAATAGCGACAGCGGCTACATGCTGGCGGGCGGCAATCTGGCGTTGACCGTCAACGAGGTGATCAACCGCAACAACGGCGTGCTGTCCGGCGCTACCGGCCTGACGCTGGTCGGCAAAAGTCTGGAAAACAGCGCTCGCCTGACCACGCAACAAGACCTCGCCATCACTCTTTCGGGGGAGCTGAACAACGCGCAGGGCAGTCTGTTCAGCGAAGGTGCGCTGGCGATCGATGCGCAAAGCCTCAATAACGATGGCGGTACGCTGTCCAGCGCCAAAGCGCTCAGCGTCGACACACACGGTGCGGTCAGCAACCGTGGCGGCCAGTTGTTGACCGATGCAGCGTTGACGCTCACCAGTAGCGCGCTGGACAACCAGCAGAAAGGCGTGATCAGCAGCAAAAGCAATCTGCACATCACTACCGGCGAACTCAATAACAGTCAGGCGAGCATTTACGCCGCCGATCAGCTTGAGTTCAGCGCCGGCAAAGTGACCAACACGGCTGGCAGCCTCGGCGCTGGCAATGCGTTGACTGCCGATATTCAGGGCCTCGATCAGCAGGGCGGCAAACTGTTCAGCAGCCACGCCAGCGTCAGCGTCGACCTGCACGGTGGTGCGCTGAACAACCAGGGTGGGGTGATCAATGCGCCAGGGCAGTTGCTGCTGAAGAATCTCTCTGAGGTGAACAACCGTGGTGGCGAGATTTCCAGCGAGCAGGCCTTTGAACTGATCGCCAAATCGCTGGACAACAGCGGCGGCCAAGTGCTGAGCAATCAGAAACTGAGCCTGACCCTCGACAAGGCCCTGACCTCGATCAAAGGCACGATCGCGGCAGCAGCATTGCAGGTTCGCGCGGCCAGTCTCGACAACAGCGATGGCGGCGTATTGCTCAGCGACAGCGATATTTCGGTGACCGTCGATGGCCTGCTCGACAACCACAACAAGGGCAGCATCCGCGCCGCGCAACAACTGACCCTCAACAGCACCGGCCTGAACAACGAGGAGGGCACGCTGGTGGGTGCCGCTGGCCTTGCCATCGACCTCGGCGCCACCGCGCAGGACCTCAACAACCAGGGCGGGGTGATCAGCAGCAAAGGCGCGCTGAGCATTGCGCATCTGCGTGACCTCAATAACCAGGACGGCGTGATCAACAGCAAAGGCGTGCTGAGCATCGCCACCCTGCGTGACCTGAACAACCAGAAAGGTGAGGTTTCCAGCGTCAACAGCTTCAGCCTTAGCGCCAACAGTCTGGACAATCGCGGCGGCAATCTGATCAGCAATCAGCAACTGTCCCTCACCGCAGCCGAGCTGAAGAACAACGGCGGCCTGATCTCAGGCTGGACCGGCGTGACCCTGGCCGGCGGCACTATCGATAACAGCCTCGGTGGCGCGATCTCCAGCCAGCTCGGCAATGTCAGCATTGACCTCAGCGGCGCGCTGATCAACCACACCCAAGGAGGCGTCGGCAGCAAGGGCGAGCTTTTCATCAAGGCCGCCAGCCTCAACAACGGCGCCGGAACACTGACCAGCGACGGCAAGCAAACATTGACCGTGCTGGGCGGTGAAATCAGCAACGCTTCCGGCGGCTTGATCAAAAGCGCTGACACCCTCGATATCCGGGCGGCGAGTCTGAACAACGCCTCGGGTAACCTGAGCGCGAAAAAAGCCCTGACCTTCACGGGCGGTGCGGTGAACAACAGCGGCGGCAGCCTGGTCGGCGACGACCGCGTCACACTCGACCTGCTCGGCGCGCTGACCAACGTCAACGGCGCGCTCGGCAGCACCGGGCCGCTGGTGCTGACGCGTTCGACCAGCATCGACAACCGTGGCGGCCAGATGATCAGCCAGAGCCTGCTGAGCCTGCTCACCAGCGGCGATCTGAACAACAGCCAGCGCGGCACCATCGCCGCCAGCAGCCAACTGAATCTCAACGCCGGCGGCCTGTTGCGCAACGACGGCGATGGCCTGATTTCCAGCAGCGCCGCCGACGCCACTCTCACCGCAGCCGCGCTGAACAACGCCGGCGGCGCGGTGCAAAGCATGACCGCGCTGACCGTCAACACGGGCAACGGCGCAATCGACAACCAGGGCGGCAAGATCATTGCGCAGAACGGCGACCTGAACCTCACTGCCGCCAGCCTCGACAGCCGAGGCGGCGTGCTGTCGAGCCTCAAAGGTCTGCTGCAAACCCGTCTGACCGGTGTGCTGCGCAACGGCCAGTCAGGCAAGATCGAAGGCAGCCGCCTCGACCTGCGTGCGCTGGGCAGCATCTACAGCGACGGCGGGCGCATTGCCGCCAACAGCGGCGACATCCTGCTCAACGCCGGCGGCAACGCCCTCGACAACAGCGGCGGCGGCATTTATGCCCGCGGCCAGGTGAACGTCATCGCCGGCTCAATGAACAACACGGCCGGCCAGGTCAGCGGCAGCCTCATCGACATTGGCCTTGGCGGCAATCTCGCCAACAACGGCGGCCTGATCGAAAGCGCCAGCACCTTGGCGATTCGCGCCGCCAACCTCAACAACCAGAGCGGCAAACTACGCGCCCTCGGCGGCAGCGGCAAAACCGATTTCCAGATCGGCAGCCAGTTCGACAACCGCAACGGCCTAGTGGAAACCGCCAACACCGACTTCACCCTCGCCGCACCGAGCTTGCTCAACGCTGGCGGTTCGGTGACGCATGTCGGCCTCGGTGAATTCGGCATCTCCACCACCAACGTAATGAACGCCGGCGGCTCACTGGTGACCCGTGGCGGCCTGACCCTGAACGCGGACAGCTGGACCAACAGCAGCGTGATCCAGGCGGGGCGGTTGACGGTGAATGTCGGCAATTTCGTGCAGACGGCCAGTGGGCAATTGCTGGCTTCGAATCAGTTGGTGGGGCGTGGCGGGAACTGGACGAACGAGGGGTTGATTGCCAGTGATGGCGGGCTCGATATTCAGTTGAGTGGGACTTACGGCGGCAATGGGCGAGTGAGCAGTCTGGGCGATATGACCTTCAATGCTGCGCAACTGGGCCTGACCAGTCTCGCGAGCATCAGCAGTGGCGGACAGGGTACGTACAACATCAGCGGGTCGCTGAACAATGCTGGCGGAAGACTGACTTCCAATTACGGCATGACGATAAACGCGGGCAGCGTCAGCAACACCGGTACGCTGGGAGCCGCTCAGGATCTGACAGTCAAGACGGCAAGTCTAGTGAACGATCACGGCTTGTTGTTCAGCGGTGGCAACATGAACCTGCTGGTCAATGACTTCACCAACCAGACGGGCGATGTTTACAGCATCGGCAATCTGACCATTGCCGGCATGAGCGGTGGCCGCGCGAACAGCGTGAATAACCTCGCGGCTTCGATCAATGTCGACGGTGATTTTTCGTTGTCGGCCAATAGCTTCAATAACAAGACCGAGGGAGTGATTGGCGAGGAAAAATTTATCTCCGGGGACATCACCTTCAGCGGTACGACTTTCTACGTTAATGAAAATTTTGAATCGACATCGACAATTACCGGGCCGCAAGCGTCGCTTTCAGTAGCCGGCAATCTGACCGCCAATGTTGGCGCCTTCACCAATACCGCGTCGCTGATCTCGGCCGGCAAAAACATAAAGCTTGATGTCGATACGTTCGATAACTTTGGTCTGCAGTCGGGTAATTTCACGCGGATGCGTGTTTACAAAATCGGAGGACTTCCAGGCAAGCCCCAGTCGAGTTGGATCAGCACTGAACTTCAAGCGTATGCAGATCGAAACTCAAAAAACCAGTATGACTACATCGATTCCTGGCACGAACCCGATAAGGGTGGGACGCATTGGGATTATCAGGCGCTGAACAAGCAAATGATGAACAAGATCAATGCGAAATTTGGCATTGGTCCAGAGGTAGCAGTTCCTTCGCCTATCCTCGCCGGTACAAAACAACGAGACGACCGCATTTTCACCAACGGCGGCTCAAGCGTTTCCTCTATTGTCCAGGCCGGCCAGGCCGTAGAGATCAACGCTAAAACCACGATCAACAACGGCAATCTGAACCCGTACACAAACTTCGGCGGTACCGTCAAAGGCACCGCGGACACCGGGGTGAAAAACTCCGCCAAACCTACCGTGGTTTTTCTGAACCCGCAGTTGCCACCAGATCTGGCTCAACAACAAGTCAACCCGCTGGCACTGCCTGGCTTCACGCTGCCAACCGGCGACAACGGTCTGTTCCGACTCAGCGGTAAAGGCGGCAGCGATCCGACACTAGCATCTGGCCCGTCGAGGACGATCGGATCTATCAACGCTGCTCCGTCGAGTCATGCGGGCGGCATGCCGGTGAGGAAGGCCACGGATATTCAGTTCGACGGTAGCGATCCTGTATCGGTCAAGAACCGCGAGCTCGCTCTGGCGGCCCGGCCATCGCTCAATCTCAACGATCAGGCGGCGCTGATCAATGTCGGCACGGCCGCCGGGGATGGCCCGGTCGGCGTGTTGCTGCCCAATCGTGGCAACGTTTCGTTCGACGTGCCGCGGGTACAGGGCCTGCCCGACACCAGCGTGCGTTCCAATCCACACAAATACCTGATCGAGACCAACCCGGCGCTCACTGAGCTCAAACAGTTCATGAGCTCGGACTACCTGCTCGATAAACTCGGCTATGACCCCGACAACAGCGCCAAGCGTCTGGGCGATGGCTTGTTCGAACAGCGCCTGGTGCAGCAAGCCATTGTCGCCCGTACCGGCCAGCGTTTCATCGATGGGCAGACCTCCGACGAGGCCATGTTCAAGTACCTGATGAATAACGCCGTCGCCAGCAAGAATGAACTGAACCTGTCCGTTGGCGTAACTCTGACTGCTCAGCAAGTGGCAGCCCTGACCCACGACATCGTCTGGCTCGAAGAGCACGAAGTGAATGGCGAGAAAGTGCTGGTGCCGGTGCTGTATCTGGCCCAGGCCAATAACCGACTGGCACCCAACGGTGCGCTGATCCAGGGCGGCGACGTAACCCTGATTGCCGGTACGGACCTGACCAACGCCGGCACGCTTCGCGCCTCCAATAACCTGTCGGCCGAGGCCGGCAACAACCTCTCCAATACAGGATTGATCGAGGCGGGCGAGCGCCTGACGCTCAAGGCCGGCAATAACATCGTCAACAGCGGTGGCGGCATTATCTCCGGGCGCGATGTCAGCCTGACCGCTACTCGCGGCGATGTGATCAACCAGCGCGACGTGTACGGCTACGACTCCAGTTACGGCGGCACGCTGCAGCATCGCGACGTACTGAACAACGCCGCGCGGATCGAAGCCGCCAATGATCTGAACGTTGGCGCAGGTCGCGACATCAGCAACATCGGTGGCGTCCTGAGCAGCGGTCAGGACATGGCGCTCGACGCAGGACGCGACGTCAACATCACCTCGGTCCAGGATCGCCGCACCGACTCACGCGGCAGCAACTTCCTCAACCAGACCATCACCCAGCACGGCGCTGAAGTGACGTCCGGGCGGGATCTGTCGATCAGTGCCGATCGAGATGTGGCGGTTGTGGCCAGTCGACTGGATGCCAAGCGGGATCTCAGCGTCGACTCAGGTAACGACATCGTCATCACCTCGGCCGCCGATGAAAGCGACTACGTTTCACGCAGCAAAAAACGCGCGAACGAAACGCACAGCATCACGCAGCAATCATCAGTGTTGAACGCCGGCCGCGACATCGCGCTGAACGCCGGCAACGACCTGGGCATCATTGCCAGCCGCATCAAAGCGACCGAGGACATCAGCCTAGATGCCGAGCAGGACATCACCGTAGCTTCGGCGAAGGATGAGAGTTCGTCTTATTACTACAAGAAGAAAAAGGGTTCATTCGGTAAAAGTAAAACCACAGAGCGAGGAAGCTACGACAGCACCAACGTGGCCTCTGTAATTGAGGCTGGCCATGATCTGACGGTCAACACCACCCAGTCGGCCGAAGGCGGCGTCTCTTTGAATGGAGGCCGCGACGTTACTGTCATTGGCAGCCAAATGAAGGCTGGTAATAATCTTGTCCTGGGCGCGTTGAACGATATCTCGGTGCTCTCCAGTGTTGACGAGCACAGTGACTACAGCAAAACCACCAAGAAGGGATCTTTCGGTCTCTCTAAGAGCGGTAAAAACGCAGTCAACACGAGCACCAGTCAGATCGCCAGCGAGTTCCAGGCTGGCAATGACGTAGTCGTTGCTTCAGGCAAGGATTTCCTGTTGCAGGCCAGCACCGTTTCAGCGGCCAACGACGTCGAGTTCCGCGCCGGTCTGGTCGATGACAGCGGTGACATAAACCTGATTTCGGCGGACGAAACCGACTACAGCCGAAGTGAAGCCTACAAAAAGAAAACCGGGCTTTCTGTTTCCGGCGGTTTCCTTTCCCTTTCTTCAGCCAAAGAGGCGGGACGGCTGGGTGAAGGCAGCACGAGCGTTGGCAGCATGGTCAGCGCCGGGCGGGACACGATCCTGAGCGCCGAGCGCGATATCAACGTTCTAGGCAGCGGAATCGATGCCGGACGCCACGTCAGCATGGACGCGGGTCGAGACGTCAGCATAGTCGCCGCTTCCGACGAGAGTGCCGAGCAGGCTTGGTCGAAATCGAAAAAAGCCGGTATCGGCGTTTCCAGTGACGCTAATGGCGTGAGTTTCTTTGCCGGTGCCGATGGGCTCAAGGAAAAGGACCGGCGCGAACAGCAGACCGGTGCCGCCAGCCAGATCAGTGCCGGCCAGGATCTGAGCATCAACGCCAAACGCGATATCAACCAGACCGGCTCGGATCTGGTGGCGAATAACGACATCAACCTGACCGCCGGGCGCAATATCAACATTGACGCGGCTCGCGAAACGCTTTTGGTGGAACAGCAGCGCGAGGCCGAACGCAATGGCTTGGGCGTGAGCCTGAACCATAACTACGGCCAGACCAAAGACGCTGTAAATGGCGCCGGTAAAGGTGAGGACAACGTCAGCAAAGGCTCGAGCACCCTCAAGGCGGTGGATGCAGTCGGCCAATTTGTTTCGGGCCCGACTGCGGACGTCAAGTTCGGCAACAGCAAGCAAAGCAGCAGTCAGCAGAGCATCGAGCAGAGCAATCGGTCGTCAACCTTGAATGCCGGCCACGACCTGAACCTGAATGCCAAAAATGATGTGACGGTAAAGGGTGCGAAGTTCCAGGCGGGGCGCGACATCAATGTTGTCGGACGCGATGTCACCTTCGACGTCGCCAAAGGCAATGTCAGCCAAGACAGTACCCAGCGCGAAAGCTGGGGCGGCATCCATGGCGGAACCAGTGGTGGCTTCAAGATCGGTGTCGGCGGCAGCTACGGGGTCGCCACTGAAGATGGTTCACATGGCACTTCCACGCCGACTCAACTGGGTGCTGGCCGGGACGTCAATCTGCAAGCCGAACACGATCTCAACCTGATCGGTACTCAGGTCACTGCTCGCCGTGATATCGAGCTCAACGCTTTCAATGACCTCAATATCCGCTCGACACAGAACGACAGCAGCAGTGACCGCAACCGCCACAACGGCGGCGGGGAGTTGGGGCTGGTGTTTGGTTCCGAGGGTGTTGGCGTGTACGCCAGCGTCAACCTGGGCAAGGGCAATCTGGAGCGTGAGGGCGAGCGTCAGCAGGAGGCTTACCTCTATGCGGGCGACCGGCTGGGCTTCACCAGCGGCAAGGACACCAATATCGCTGGCGCTACGTTGCGTGGTGATGAGGTCAATGGGCGCGTGGGCGGTGATCTGAATGTGTCTTCGGTCCCTGACACCGGGAAAGTGAAGGGTAAAGAGTTCGATATCAGTGTAACCGCCACATTTGGTCCGGGCGCTGGTGTCAGCGGTTCAGTCGGTTACGGCCAGACCACCGGCAAGACGAACTGGATCGAACAGCAAACCAGCATTACCGGTAAAAACAAAGTCGATATTCGTACCGAAAATCACACCCAACTGGACGGTGCACTGATCGCCGCCGACAACGGCAATTTGAAACTGGATACCGGCACGCTGGGCTTCAGTGACATCGCCGGTACAGACAAAGAGCACGGTTATTACCTGAACGTCGGTGGCAGTTACACCGCTGGCAAAGGCAGCGGTGCTCAGGACGGCAGCCAGGTTGGTAAAGGCAAGGAGGGCGAAACTGGCTGGAGCGTCAACGGCTGGAAGTACGACAAAGACCGTGAACAGATCGTGCGCGGCACCGTCGGCGCCGGCGAGATCGTGGTACGCCAGGACGCCGAAACGGGCAAGGATTCGGCTGCCGGTTTGAATCGCGACGTAGACAAAGGTTACGAGATCACCAAGGACAAGGAGTCTCGCACCGATCTGTACGTGAGCAAATCGTCACTTGAGGCCGTCGCCGATCCTTCGGGCACATTGAAGGACTGGGCAGAAAAAATAGAGAACTACGGTGACGCCACTCAGGGCTCTATCGAAGCTGCGCTGTCCCTCGTCACAGGGCCTGTCAACCTGGTTGGTCAGGCCTGGAACAATCTTCAGGCACAGCGAGTATCGCTGGATGAAGTGCCAGCCTCGGCGCGTCAGGATCTGGGGGACGAACTAGCACTTAGCATTGCCAAAAATCTGGTGCGCAATGGAGGGAAGCCGGGGGATATAAATGATCTGAAGCCTGAAGACGTAATAGTCATTCGCAAATTCGCGCAGGTATTCGTCACATTCGCACAGCAGCAACAGGGCTGCAGTGATTCAACCGGATGTGGTGATAAAAGTCAGGCATCGGATCCGGTTTATACCCACTTCCGGGACACGGATGGCGAAAATCGCGCCATCGGAACCGTAAAGCTCGTTCCCGATTCTCCGGGCGACAAGCTCCTGTTTGAGGCTGAAAAGCTACAAAGCTACATGGATACGCTACCCAAGGAGCAAGTTCAGCTGCTTGGCCTCGCCATCCAGGCAGCGATGGGGCCAGCAAAAGCAGCTGTTGGTCTGGCAGGAAATGTCCTGATCGCCAAGCTATTCGGCGACAAGATTGATGCCGCCAAGGATGCAATTGCGAAGGGCATCGCCAGCGAGCTCAGCGGTGAAGACAAGAAACGCCTGGAAGCCAGCGATAACGCCTTCAAGAAGATGTTTGGACTCGGTGTAAGCGATCAAAAGGGCGACGTTTATGTGCGCGGGGCCACTACGCTGCTGAACATCGCACTAGGCACCGCAACCAACATGGCAGGTAGCATCACTGGCAAGGTTTTCAGTATCGCCGGAAACAAGGGAACCGGCGGCGGGAAGCTGACGGATCCTATAGATCCCAAGCATCCGGGTTGGGCAGATGAACTTGGCGACTCCCCAGGCAAAGGCTGGGTTGACGGACCAAAGACCAATCCACCTGTTTCCCCGTTCCATGGCGATGCGCCCAAGACTCACGTCGAGACGGTTGTTAAAGTCGATACCACCAAGTCCGTCAAGGGTAGCCATGAATATGAATTGCTCAACAATCCTGCTGCCAGAAGCCCGAACACCCGTTATGAGCTTGATAACGGCACAAGCTTCACCACCAACAGCAAAGGCATGGTCGAGGAATTGACATTTACACCGACCAAAGAGAAGGTTCCTCGGGATCCGAGGCAAACTGAAGCAGGCAAGGAAGGCAGAGACACGGATGTGGGCGGGCATGCGCAAGCGTGTAGCCAGGGCGGCACGTGCGATGGGTACAATCTATTTCCACAGGATAAGAATTTCAACAATTCGGCCTACAAGGTTTTCTATGAAAATAGAATCAAGGAGGCGCTCAATGATCCTTCTAAAACTGTAGGGCAGACGACGATCAAGTTTGAGAGAGCAGATCCAGGCAATCCAAGACCCGATTCACTAATATTGACGTACACCATAGATGGCAAGCCAAAAACGGTGACGTTTAAAAACGAAGCCAAGCATGTTCCAGAGGTAAAAGCGTGATTACTCAGGATTTTGAAATCGTCAACCAGATTTTTCAATTGGTTGAAGCCGGGATTGTCAAGGGATACGACGCATTCAGCTATAGCGTCGAATGGGGCGGTAACTATATAGAAGCTGAACTTGCCGTTGAGAAAGATGGTGTTGAGAGATGGGATGCCGAAACGGATTTCAATAATTCAAAAATCTACATGCTCGTGGAGAAGCTTCACGAAAATGCAGCAGTAAGGGGCGAACCATGGAAATCCTTCGTGCTCTCGTATCGCGATGGCGAACAAGTGCGAACGAAATTTGGTTATTGAACCACGGAACGTCGAACGGACAGGCATGGTCATCGAAGATTAGAAGTCATTAAAAGCATTTTCCGAATCGTTCATGGCGGCATCGTCCACGGCTACGACTCTTTTCGTTACGAGATCGAGATGGGAGAGGGGTTTATGGAGGCCGAGTTGACCGTCGAAAAGAACGGCATTGAAGTGACGGATGCCGAGATCGATTTTGATATTTCCGACGTGTATTTTCTGGCAAAAGAACTAAAAGCCAACGCCGTGCAACGTGGAGAGCCTTGGAAATCTTTTGTCATGTCATACCGCGAGGGCGAACAGGTGAAAACGAATTTCAGCTATTGACCTCTCACCAGACTCATACAGCGGATCAAACTGCGCAACCCACGATCTCTGCATCTGTGCCGCCACTCTGAGAGAACTCTGCATCCGACGCAATCCGGAGGTTTTACAGTGATTACCGAAGACATAAAGATCGTCCAAGAGATCTTTCAGGTGGTCGAAGCCGGCATCGTCCATGGCTATGACGCGTTCCGTTATGGCGTGGAGTTGGGGGGAGGGCTACATCGAGACGGAGCTATGCGTTGAGATAGATGGTGTCGAGGACTGGAACGTCGAGGAAGACATCAACGGCGCGATAATTCTACGTCTGGTCCGCGAATTACAGGACAGCGCAGTCAAGCGTGGCGAGCCATGGAAGTCATTTGTCCTCTCCTATCGAGAAGGCGAACAAGTCCAAACAAAATTCGCATCTTGATTCCAGACTTTCAGACCAAAAGATCGCAGCCTTCGGCAGCTCCTACACTCAATCCGTAGGGCCTGCCAAAGGCTGCGATCTTTTGCTTTTACTTCGGATAAAGCGGCGGCAACCCACTTTCACTCACCGGATCCTGCACTCGTTCCGCCGCCGGAATAGTTCGGATCGCCCGCCACAAATCCTCACCCTGCCAGTGCTGCCCGGTCTCGCTGTACAGCGCGCCGTTCAACCCGTCCAACGCGTCCGATAACGGCACAAACCGCGCGGCCATGTCCGCTAGCGTCTCCGGTTGTTGCCGCGCCCAGGCGTCCAGTGCCTGGCGGGTGGCGTGGGGGTCGTTGGCCTGGCTGGCGCGTTTGATGTCGTCTAGCAGGGTGCGTGGGCTAGGGCCGGTCTGGGCGGCGCGGTGGATTGCCGGTTGCCAGCGGGCGCGCCACCAGAGGCCGAAGCCGAGCAGGGTGGTGCAGGCGAGGATCAGGGTGCTGAGTTTCCACCACCACAGGGTGTCGTTGTCGGGCGTACTCGGTTGCAGGGTGCCGGCCGGGGTGTCGATTTGCAGGCTGGGGTTGTTCGCCACTTGCAGGGTGCGCGCGGGCAGGCTGCTGTGTTCGAGGTGGTCTTCGAAGGTGTTCCACCAGACCACGTCGACGGTTGGCAGGTCGATCGCGCCGCTGCGGCTTGGCACCAGGGCTTCGCGTTCTTCGCGGCTGCCGATGATGCCGCGGTCGCTGCTCTGGTTGCTCAGCACCGGTTGATCGGGGTAGCGGCGCAGGCCGTTGACGTCGGTGGCGGGCAGGGCGGGGAGTTGCGAGCTGGCGAGGCCTTCGACTTTCAGGGTCAGACTGCGGGTCAGGGAATCGCCGACTTGGGTGTGGTCGGGTTCCGGGCTCCAGCTTTCGCTGAGGCTGAGGTTGCGCGCCGGCAACCAGGGTGCATCGACCGGGTAGGTCAGCGGTTTCGGTTTGACCGTCAGCGGAATCGACGCCGAGCTGACGCGCATCAGTTTGCCGGGCTTCGGCCCCGAGGCGTCTGCTGATGGCGCGGTATCGACCAGCGTGGCGCTGAACGTCTGCGGCGCGATGGTCAGCAGGCCGCTGTGTTGCGGATAGATCGCGTAGCGCATCTCGATCACGCCGTGGCGCAGGCCATTGATGTCTTTTTCGTAGGTGCGCGTGTCACCAAGTTGTTCGATGCGCGCATCGGCAATTTGCAACGGGCTGAGGCTGCTGTCGTCGTAGAGCGAAACCGAGTGATAAATGCGCAACGTCAGGATGGCCTGCGCCTGCACATAGACGCTGGTCTGATCGAGGCTGGCTTCGATGAACACCGGATCAAGGCTGTTGTTGTCTTCGCGGTTGTCGCTGGCGATCACCTGCACGGTGATCGGCTGGCTCTGTGCTTCGCCCAGTTGCAGCGGCGGAATCACTACGCTGCCGTTCTCTTTCGGCAGCAGGGTGATGATCCAGCGGGTGGTCGCGCGGTTGTCGCCGTTGAGGGTGTTGAGCTGGTTGACCTGGCGCGTGCCGCGCACTTCGAACAGCGCTTCCAGCGCCGACAGATCGGGCTTGCCGAATTGGGTGACGTCGTCAGTTTCGAGGGTGAGCTCGACCGTCTCGCCGGAGTTCAGGCGACTGCGATCCACGCTGGCGGTCAGCTCGGCCGCCTGAGCGGTGGCCGTGCAGATCAGCAGGGGCAGCAAGAGAGCGGTGAGGCGGGTCATCGATTGTTTTCCTGATCCTGATGTTGTTGCTGTTCGTACCAGAATTTGCGCCTTAGCAGTTCGCCCGGGTCGTCCGGGATCTTGCCCAGCCATTGCTCGAGCGCCTGACGCTGCTCGCCTTCGAGGTTGTTCTCGCTCGGGCGCAGGGTCGGCACCGTGTCGGTTTCCTCTTCCTCGTTGCTGCCGGGGATTTCATTGGGGCCGGGCAGCGGCGGGGCGGTCGGCGGCGGTTCGCTGGCCGACTCGGCCGGTTGCGCCTCGCTCTGGGTTTCACTGCTCACCGCCGGAGGGGGCGCGGTGGTGGGCGAGGGCTCATCGCCGGGCAGACTTTGTTCGTTCGGCTGGTTATCCGGTTCGGGCGGCGGCGGGGCGTTTTTCTGCTTCAGCAGGTTTTCCACCAGCGCCTTGTTGGTCTGCGCCGGACGCAGATCCGGTTGCAGTTCCAGCGCCTGTTCGTAGGCGTCGATTGCTGCTTCCAGCTCGCCACTTTTTGCCAAAGCGTTGCCACGATTGTAGTGGGCGCGGGCATCGCTGCCCTCGGCAAAACGCTGAGCGGCGCCACTGTAGTCGCCGGCCTCGTACAACGCCACCCCTTGCCACTGATGATCTTCAAAATGCTGCGCGGCTTCGGCCGGTCGTTTCTGCTTGAGCAAGTGCAAACCCTGTTGATCGGGGCGCAGCCACAAGTCTTCGAAGTCGAAAGCGTAGCTCGGTTGCGGCAGGCACCACAGCAGCGGCAGGCAGAACAGCCAGCCACGGCGCCCGGCACACGCAGCCAGCAACAACAGCGGCAACAGCAGCCAATAGCCCTGATCGGCCCACGTATCGAGGCGCACGGTCTGGCCGTCGTCGCGCAGGCTGCGCGGGCCGTTGAGCAGGCCAAGGGCGCCAAGATCAGCCTCGTCGAGTCGCGCCGGGCGATACTCGCCTCCGACGCTATTGAGGAATGTCGCCAGACCAGGACTGTCGAGTTGTGGTACGCGGATCGCGCCTTGCTCGTCCTTGAGGAAACTGCCGTCCTCCTGGGCAATCGGCGCACCTTCGGCGGTGCCGATGCCGAGCATCAGCAGTTGCGTCGACTCGCCATTCAGAGCACGACGAATGCCTCGCCGTTCTTCTTCATTGAGCGACGAACCGATCAGCAGAATCCGTCCCTGTCCCAGCGCACCTTGCTTGAGCAACGCCAGCGCCTTGTCCACGGCCAGATCGGCGCGGTGGCCGGCTTCCGGCATCAGCGACGGCTTCAGCGCGTCGAGCAGGTTGCGGCTGGTCGCCAGATCATCCGACAGCGGCACCAGCGTGTGCGCGCTGCCGGCATAAACGACGATGGCGGTCTGCGCATCGCTGCGCGCCTGCAACAGGTCGAACAGCTTGCGCCGCGCCTGTTCGAGACGCGTCGGCGGCGAGTCGGTGGCGAGCATCTCCGGGGTCAGTTCGAGCACGACTACCAGCGGGTCGGCGGGTTTCTGGCTGGTCTGTTCGACGCGCTCCCAGCTCGGCCCGAGCAAGGCCAGAATGGTCAGCAACCACGCCACGCCAAGGGCGATCCACGGCAGTTTGCTCTGGCGACCGCTGCCGCCACTGAGCAGAGCTGCGTGGAATGCTGGCGGCAGTATCATCTGCCAGCGACCGGCGCGTTTCTGCCGGTGCCAGAGTTGCCAGAGCAGCCAGCCGAGCAGCGGCAACAGCAACAGCCACCAAGGGCGGAACCAGTGCGGCCAGAGCGCGATCATCGGCGCCTCCGCAGGCGCAAACGCTGCAAGCGCTGACGCCAGTCCGGCAGTGGACTTTGCAAATACAGTTGCTTGGTAAACAGGCGTTGCAGCGGATTGTCCGGCCACAGTTCGCGAACGACCAGCAACAGGCTCAACCACAGCGCCAACGCCAGCGGCCAGTGATACAAGGCTTGCGCCGGGCGTGCCTGAGTCGGTTGTTGAGTCACCGGCTCGAGCTGATCGAGGGTGTCCTTGATCGCTTGCAGCTCCAGGCCGTCATGGGCGCGGAAGTACTGGCCACCGGTGATTTCGGCGATGGCCTTGAGTGCCGGTTCATCCAGATCGAGGCTCGGATTGACCCCGAGCAGGCCGGTCGAGCCGCTGTCCTCGGGATTGGCGCCGATGCCGATCGGATAGATTCTGACGCCTTCGCTGGCGGCCAGTTTTGCGGCGGTCAGCGGATTGATTTCGCCGCCGTTGTTGGCGCCGTCGGTGACCAGAATCAGCACTCGACTTTGTGCCGGGCGCAGGCGCAGGCGTTTCAGGGCCAGGCCGATGGCATCGCCGATCGCCGTGTTCTTGCCGGCGATGCCGATCCGCGCCTCGTCGAGCCAGACGCGTACGGTGCGCCGGTCAAAGGTCAGCGGCGCTTGCAGGTAGGCCTGACTGCCAAACAGGATCAAACCAACGCGGTCGCCGTCGCGGCTTTCGAGGAAATCACCGAGCAAGTGCTGCACCAGCGACAGGCGACTGACTTCTTCGTCTTGCCACTGCATGTCGGGGAAATCCATCGAGCCGGAAACATCCACCGCCACCAGCAGATCACGGCCACTGGCGGCGATCGGCAGCGGTTCGCCGAGCCATTGCGGGCGGGCGGCGGCGGTCAGCAGGATCAGCCACAGCAAGATAAACGGCGCCTGCTGCCGCCAGGCCGGCAAGTTGGCGCGGGCTCGGCGGCGGGCGAGGCCTTCGAGGTCGGCGAGGAAACTGACTTTCAGTGCCGGCTCGCCGCTGTCGGCCACCGGCAGGACCAGACGCATCAACCACGGCAGCGGCAACAGCACGAAGACCCACGGCCAGGCGAACTCAAACATGTTTGCGAATCCACGTGTCGACCGCTTGGGTCAGGCCGGCGATGGCTTTGTCGTCGAGTTTGCATTCCGGCTTGTACGCGCCTTCGACCAGCACCATCCAGCGCGTCAGGCCGGCAGCGGGGCAGCGGTTATCGAGGAAGGCCAGCCATTTGCGACCGTTGAGGGTGTGGCTCTGGCTGTACGGATAGTGGTTGCGGCACAGGCGTTTGAGCAGGCCGTTGAGTTGTTGCAGCCAGGCGCCGGCCGGAGCGCCGTCGTAAGGCTTGGGCATTTGCGCCAGTTCGGCGAGCGCGGCGATGCGCACCGGATCCAGCGGTTGCTCGGCGCGCACCACCGGGCGTTTCTTCATCGGAATGAAGCGGCGCAGCTTCCACACGGCAAAACCCAGCAGCGGCAACAGCAGAAGCAGCAGCCACCAGCCCGGCGCCGGTGGCCAGAAGGCGATCGGCGGCGGCGAGATCAGCGGTTGCAGTTGGTCGAGGCCGTTCATCGACCTTTCCCCGGACGCTGCGGGTTCAGGAACTCGCGCATCTGCTCGACCATTTCGCTCTGCGTGCTCAAGGGCATCAGCAACACCCGCAGCTTCTGCGCGAGCAATTCCCAACGGGCGATGCGCGCTTCGGCCTGGGCGCGGTAGGTCTGGCGCAGGTCGAAGTTCAGCGTGTCGATCTCCAGTTGCGCGCCACGTTCGGCGAAGCGCAGCAGGCCGGCGGCGGGCAGGGCGTGATCGAGTGGATCGGACAGCGGCAACATCAGCAGATCGCAATGCCGCGCCAGCAGACTCAATTGCTGCTCGGCGCTGTCGGACAAAGCGCGTTCATCGCAAATGACGATGGCCAGACTGCCCGGGCGCAGCACTTCCCGCGCGCGGCGCAGGGCCACGCCGAAGGCATCGCGATCTGGCTCGCGCTCGCTGTGCAGCGACTGATTGACCTTGACCAGACGGTTGAGCAATTGCAGCAGGCTCTGCTTGCTCCGGCGAGGCTTGATTTCGTAGTGCTCGTTATCGCCAAACACCAGCCCGCCAACCCGGTCGTTGTGCCCCAGCGCGGCCCAACCGATCAGCGCCGCGACTTGCGCCGCCAGCACCGATTTGAACATCAGCCCCGAGCCGAAAAACAGCCGCGTGCTCTGCTCGACCATGATGAAAATCGGCCGCTCGCGTTCTTCATGGAACAGCTTGGTGTGCGGTTCCTGCGTGCGCGCGGTGACGCGCCAGTCGATGGTGCGCACGTCGTCACCGGCCTGATACACCCGCACTTGGTCGAAGTCGACGCCACGGCCACGGAATTTCGAATGATGCAGGCCGATCAGCGGGCTGCGCTGACTCGGCGTGGAAAACAGCTGTACCTCGCGCACGCGGTGACGCATTTCGATCAGCTCGGCGAGGCTGATGCGGATACCGGGTTCGGAGGGCAGGGCGGCGTTCATGGGGGTCAAGCGACGGCGACGACGTCGAGAATCCGCTGCACCACGCGATCCTGATCGATGCCAGCGGCTTCGGCTTCGAACGACAGAATGATGCGATGGCGCAACACGTCGAACAGTACGGCCTGAATGTCTTCCGGGCTGACGAAATCACGACCGGCCAGCCAGGCGTGGGCGCGGGCGCAGCGATCGAGGGCAATCGAACCGCGCGGACTGGCTCCGTAAGCGATCCACTCGGCCATTTCCGGGTCGAACTTGGCCGGGTTGCGCGTGGCCATGATCAGTTGCACCAGGTATTCCTCTACGGCGTCGGCCATGTACAAACCAAGGATTTCCTTGCGCGCGGCGAAGATCGCCTGCTGGCTGACCCGACGCTCGGGCTTGGTCTCACCGTTCAGCGCCTCGCCACGGGCCTGCTGGAGGATGCGCCGTTCGACAGCAGCGTCGGGGAAACCGATCTTGACGTGCATGAGGAAACGGTCGAGCTGGGCTTCCGGCAACGGATAGGTGCCTTCCTGTTCGATCGGGTTCTGCGTGGCCATCACCAGAAACAGCGGCGACAGCTCATAAGTGCTGCGCCCGACGCTGACCTGACGCTCGGCCATCGCTTCGAGCAAGGCCGATTGCACCTTGGCCGGCGCACGGTTGATTTCGTCCGCCAGCACCAGGTTGTGGAAGATCGGCCCTTGCTGGAAGACGAAACTGCCGGTTTCCGGACGGTAGATTTCGGTGCCGGTGATGTCGGCCGGCAGCAGGTCAGGGGTGAACTGGATTCGATGGAACTGGGCTTCGATGCCCTCGGCGAGTTCTTTGATCGCTTTGGTCTTGGCCAGACCGGGAGCGCCCTCGACCAGCATATGGCCGTCGGCGAGCAGGGCGATGAGCAAGCGCTCGATGAGTTTTTCCTGGCCGAGAATCTGCGTTGAAAGAAAGGTTCGCAGCGCGAGCAGCGCTTCACGATGTTCCATCGATGACTGTTCCTGGAAAGGGTGACCGAAGACGTTCGAATAACGCCAGGGCTGGGGGCGTTACTTTAATCCATCGCGGGGGGCGCCGACTAACGGCATTTTGTAGAAATGTGCGGATTAACGCTCGTTCCCACGCTCTGCGTGGGAATGCAGAGCGTGGGAACGATCACCTCAAAACCGGTAGGAGCGAGCGGTGCGGCGATCCGACTTGCCCGCGAGGGCGCCCATTCAGCCACCATCAGATTTCGCTGATGTAAGTACCAATCCCCTCGAGAATGTTCTGCAGCGTCTCTTCCACCTCGGCCAGATCGCTGGCATCGGTACTGTGCAGGATTTCCAGCGAATCATTGCCACCCAGCGCATCGGCGTCCACGGCGGCGATTTCGATCAGCAGACGGTCAGGGCTGAGGGTGACTTTCACGCCATCCAGGGCCGAAGGCTTGTCGTGG
>NZ_RCOC01000013.1:0-27704 GCF_004307515.1 Pseudomonas sp. Sample_14
CGACCAGCGTCACCGTAACCGTATCGCCCGGCACGCCAAAACCGCACACCACCACCTGCTGCCCGATGGCATCGTCCTCGATCGGGGTTTCAATGAAGGGGGCGGCCGGCACGACGTCAAAGTGCAGCGGCTCGCTGTCTTTCGACTCCTGCTGTGTGCCGCTTTCATCCGTGAATCTTTGCCGGGCCCAGATCGTTTTGCTGCCCACCGGCAACGTCACTTCGGCTTGCCAATTGCCCTGCCAGTCGACATCGACATTACTGAGCAGAGGTTCGGTGAGCCCTAGCAGACAGACGTCGACAACCCCGCCCCTCATGCCGGTACCCTTGAGCAATGCAGTTCGTGGCAACTTGCCGTTTGGTATCGGCTGGAGAAATTCTGGCGGCAGCAACACCACCGTCAATTCATGCTCGTCACTGTACAGCGACGGTCGACCGTCCAGTGTCTGCTGTGCGTCGAAGGTGTAAAGCCTGAATTCCAGAAGGCTCAGGTCAATCGACCAGTCGCCGTCCTGGCTCAATACTTTCGGCTCTCCCAACGGACGGCCAAACCGTTTGTCACGCAGTTGCAAGGTAGCACCCACCATTCCCATCGTGCCCTCGACCGTTACGACACGGCCGACTTCCGAGCCGTCCGGCGGCTGAGTAATCACTGGCGTGACCATCGGCCTCCTGACAATAAAGGTTCTGGACGCCGGCTCCGAAGTTTGCTGCGCGGCGAGCTGGGTTACCGTGACGGTATGGGAAATATCCGGGGCAAATTCTTTGTCGCGCCTGAACTGCCACGTGTCACCAATGACGACACCTTGGTGCACAATGCCGGGTTCGTCGCTGTACTCAATGTTCACGGTTGCATCCGGCCAGCACGTACCGCTGAACCTTGGCGAAAGCCCTTCATCTTCAGGGTCGTTCAGGCCAGGGGCTTGCGGCGCGATGGTGACTTTCAGCACAAACCAGTTTGGCGACTGATGACCGTCGAGAAATTGCTTTATGTGTACCTCACGCTCGAACGACGGTCCCCAGACCGTATAAGCCTTGCTTGACCATTGCCCGCCGTTGACCGCAACTGGAGGCGCTTCGTGATCTCCGCTATTGGGCCTGTGCAGATACACCGTGGCGCCGTTGAAGCCTTTGCCGCTGAAGGTCGGTTGGTAGTCGTTGGTGAATTGCACGTCACTGACATCGGGGAGGATGTTTTTGACCTCAAAGGTCAGCGGCAGCGAGTCGATCCAGCCGCCGGCGTTGTCTCTGATCTTCTGGACGGCGTTGATCTCATAGGTGCCAAGTTTCCAGCCCGTTACGGCGGTGCTCCAAGTGCCGTTGCGCTGTACTTGTGCGTTGGGAGGCGCGACCGGCATTGGGCCGGCTGGACTTTCGAGGATAGTGAACTCGATTTCAGTTCTGAGCTTCTCGTCGAAATGTCCGGTGCCGGAAAATGTGATCGTTTCATTGGCTTGCGTGTATGTGACCGTCGGCTTGCCCGTGCGTACCCGTATGCCGAAGGGTTGGCTGGTCAGCGATGTCACTCCCAAATAGGTATGCGCGCCGACAATTGAATGCGGACCAGGTGTCAGCGTGAAAGATGCAGACCATGCGCCTGTGGCGGCATCGGTTGGGATGCTGATTTGAGCTTGGGTGTTTTCCGAACGCACGGCAACAGCACTGGAGATCCCGGCGACGACAGTGCCTGTGAACGTCGATGTCATGTCCACCGTCTGCGTCAATCCAGGAGACGTTATTCGGGGGGGGGTCAATGACATAAAAATTTCGTTGGACTGACGGCACAGATGTTGCGCCATCGTATCTTTGACTGGCGACTAGAGAATAATTTTCGCCGAACGCAAACGTATAAGTGCTGGTACCACCCCATGACCCATCAATTTCGATCTTTGCGTCGGCCAATACTTTGATCGATGTGCCTTTGATGTAAACATCCACTCTCGTCATCGCTTGGTGCAGACCGCCTGTACCCGCAAATTGCGGCGTTTGTGTATTTATAACCTGCGGCAACGGCGTGAGCGTTACAGGCTTGAGTACGGTCAGTGACGCTTTCCCCGCGTAGCGCCCCTGCGTACTTCCATACTCCTCACGGATGATGAAATCCTGTAAACCCTGGGGGACATTATCAAGGAGGGTGACAGTCCAATTTCCGTAGCCATTGGTAATGGTCGTTGTGCTCAGTACAGTGCCTGAATTGGGACGCACAAGCGTGATTTTGCTGCCTTTACCGGCGAGGCCTGGAACCGTTGTAGTCACAGTACGATTGCTAGCAATGCGAGCAGCCTTTCTGACCAGCAAAGTCCGCGGTGTCCACCTTGACCATTGATCAACGTAATGCCATCTTCCATCAACTCTGACTTGCAGGTCACTCTCGGGAAGGTCTTCGACTCGAATACTGTGCCAGACGCCCCCCAACCATGCACTTTCAGTGATACGCCGGTAGTAATTATCGGCTCCGTGAAAATCCAGATGAACTTTGTGATAGCGGCCATCGTTTACCGGTATACGAAACTTGAAGTCCATCGTGGTATCTACTAACAGTGACCCGGAGCCGGCCTCATACTCCAAATCCGCGACCAAGATTCCCGGCTCTTCGGAAATCGGATCATCGGATTTTTGGGAAGGGCGATGGTCCTCAGGAAACGGGCGATCTTCTGGAGAATTGGAGCCTGGGTTCTCATGGTCGGACATGATTGAGCTTCCTTATACCGTCGGTATCTGGGTGCCTCATTGAAGAACCGTAAGCACGAAATGACACCTGTAAAACCTGACAGTCCCGACCAGCGATAACTATTCCCACGCTGCAACATGCAGACGTCCTTCAGCCATTAGCACGCGGCTACATCGGCTTGCGCCGTTGCCTACACATCACTCAGAATCCGCCGGCTTGTGCGCTTTGAAGCTGCCCCGTAACGTGATCCGTGCCGCTGCCAATCAGTGGTCGGGTTTAGTCGCCCGGTAGGCATATGAAGGTGCATAAGCGTCATCCAGTCGGGTAATCCCTATCCCCGCACTTGATGGTGGCTGTGCGCAGGGCGCCTTCGGGCGCGCCGGTAATTCGTATGCCTCCCGGTCGACTAACCTGCGTTCAGCCGCCACCCCTTTTCGTTTAGTCGCGAACAGGTATTGGCCCTCATCGAGGCAATACGACAATGATCAAACCAACACCCAATCCCCCTGAAAGCGAAGACTCGACCTCCCCCTACGCTTCCCCCGATTCCACCAGACTCCACGAGGCCGCTGAAAAAGCCCTCGATCATTACCTGAAAAAACCCGGCGCTGCGCCGTCGTGCAATTCCGTCGATCGCGGCATGCAGATGTTCATGGTCGCGCCCGACATCAACCCCGAAGCGATGGCCATTCAAACCTACGAGACCTTTTCTTCGGTCAGCATTCTGCTGCTCGACCTGGCGGACAGCCTCGAGGACAAGCCGCGACATCTGGCGATGGCGATCTATCAGTTGAGCGAGATGGGGTTATTGCTGGCGGAGAAGGCGCTGGATCAGGAGCGGGCGATCGCGGTGGCGTGACGTCAAGATCAAAAGATCGCAGCCTGCGGCAGCTCCTACATCTGGAATGCGTTCCCCTGTAGGAGCTGCCGAAGGCTGCGATCTTTTGTTGTTCAGGCAGAAGCGGGCAACGGCTGAAAACTGAAGTACTGCTTCAGCGCCAGCACCAGCTCGCCGAACTCCGCCGGCGCACGCCGCAGGATGAAACCAGCGTCGTAATGCAGCGGTGTGGCGTCTTCATGGCACCACACGCAGCAGGCGCTGAAATCGATGATTTGCTGGCTGCCATCGCGGGCCGGGACTTTGAGGCGTAACTGGAAATCTGCGCCGATCATCATCGGCAACTGGCTGATCAGCATCAGCCCGTCCGCAGACACGTTGCCGAGAAAGCCCACGGGTTTGTCGGTGATGCTATTGAACACTCTGAGGTAATACGGCAACTGGTGCCGTTCGATCCGGCGGTCGGTAAACATGATGTGCTGTACGCCATGCAGGGCTCCGCCAGGGAGCCGCACCTGTGCTTCGGAACGAGCCTGTAGGCAGGCCCGCTCTCCCCGCTTCCGGTGTGACGGTCGCGACAATCGCCGTCACTTTTACCACTGCCAGTCGCAGGTGTTGCGCCGCCATCGAGACAAGCCTCGCAAGCGGTTTCCTTGACTATAGCGGAGCTTGTACAGACGGCCAGATTTTGTACGACAGTACCGTCAGAAGCGTGTCGGCCGCACCACCGCAGCGGCGCTGCGTGTCGGGTAATGGCCCAGGCTCTGCAAGGTTTCCAGACGCGCGCGGGCGCGGTAGGCGTATTCGCTGTTGGGGTACGAAGCGATGATGAACTGGTAGGTCTGCACCGCGTCGATGTACAGCTTCTGCCGTTCCAGGCACTGGCCGCGCATCATCGACACTTCCGGCCACACGTACGGGCGGGCGCGGCTGGCGCGTTCGACCTTGGACAGTTCAAGCATGACCTGCTCGCAATTGCCACGTTCATAGGCGCTGTAGGCGTTGTTCAAATGATGGTTCATCGACCAACGGGTGCAGCCCGTCGCGGCGAGGACGCTGAGGGCAAGGGCGGCAATGGGCAACAATCGCATGGGGGTTCTCCTGTCTTGTGCTCTGTATCGACCCCTGGTCGAAAATCTTCAGGCGCGTTTGTCCCGAAGTTGCCACGTTCAATAAAGAAAACGATAAGTAGTGCATTCGAACAATGACTACACCCTTCGAGCATAGTAGCCTCTGCCTGCGCTTGAACTCAGGAGTCTTTGCATGTCCGTCCGTCGTACCAAAATCGTCGCTACCCTTGGCCCGGCCAGTAACTCGCCGGAAGTTCTCGAACAGCTGATTCTGGCTGGTCTGGACGTTGCCCGTCTGAACTTCTCCCACGGCACCCCCGACGAGCACAAGGCTCGCGCGAAACTGGTGCGTGACCTCGCTGCCAAGCACGGCCGCTTCGTCGCCCTGCTCGGCGACCTGCAAGGCCCGAAAATCCGTATCGCCAAATTCGCCAACAAGAAGATCGAGCTGAAGATCGGTGACAAGTTCACCTTCTCCACGAGCCATCCGTTGACCGAAGGCAACCAGCAAGTGGTCGGCATCGACTATCCGGATCTGGTCAAGGACTGCGGCGTGGGCGACGAGCTGCTGCTCGACGATGGCCGCGTGGTGATGCGTGTTGAAACCGCCACTGCCACCGAGCTGCATTGCGTGGTGACCATCGGCGGCCCGCTGTCCGACCACAAAGGCATCAACCGTCGCGGTGGTGGTCTGACCGCGCCGGCCCTGACTGAAAAAGACAAGGCCGACATCAAGCTCGCCGCCGAAATGGAAGTCGATTACCTCGCAGTGTCCTTCCCGCGTGACGCCGCCGACATGGAATACGCCCGTCAACTGCGTGACGAAGCCGGCGGCACTGCCTGGCTGGTGGCGAAGATCGAACGCGCCGAAGCCGTGGCCGACGACGAAACCCTCGATGGCCTGATCAAGGCTTCCGACGCAGTGATGGTTGCCCGTGGCGACCTCGGCGTGGAAATCGGCGACGCCGAGCTGGTGGGCATTCAGAAGAAAATCATCCTGCACGCACGCCGCCACAACAAAGCGGTGATCGTCGCGACGCAGATGATGGAGTCGATGATCCAGAACCCGATGCCGACCCGCGCCGAAGTGTCCGACGTGGCCAACGCCGTGCTCGACTATACCGACGCCGTGATGCTCTCGGCAGAATCCGCCGCTGGTCTCTACCCGCTGGAAGCTGTGCAGGCGATGGCGCGCATCTGCGTCGGCGCCGAGAAGCACCCGACCGGCAAGACGTCCAGCCACCGCATCGGCAAGGAATTCAGCCGTTGCGACGAAAGCATCGCGCTGGCGACCATGTACACCGCCAACCACTTCCCGGGCGTCAAAGCGATCATTGCGTTGACTGAAAGCGGCTTCACCCCGCTGATCATGTCGCGTATCCGCTCCTCGGTGCCGATCTACGCGTTCACCCCGCACCGCGAAGCCCAGGCCCGCGCGGCGATGTTCCGTGGCGTCTACACCATCCCGTTCGACCCGGCCTCGCTGGAACCGCACGAAGTCAGCCAGAAAGCCATCGACGAACTGACCAAGCGCGGCGTTGTGGAAAAAGGCGACTGGGTCATCCTGACCAAGGGCGACAGCTACCACACCACTGGCGGCACCAACGGCATGAAGATCCTGCATGTCGGTGATCCGCAGGTCTGAGTGACCGGCCGCTGAAACGCAAAAGCCCCGCCATGTGAATGGCGGGGCTTTTTGTTGTCTGCATGTCGCTGAAAACCAGTTTTCACAGAACGTCAACTGTCAGTTCTGTCAGTTGTTGCAAGAGCCATTCTTGACTAGCGTGCTACCTCACCACCCAACCACTCAAGACTGGACACGAGTCGTGATCAAGGAGGATTGAAGATGGACGTTGCGGCAAACATCTCGCCAGGTAAATTCGACCCAACGTTTGGCAATCAGGGCGTTGCCACTCCGAAAAAACCTCCCGATTTTTCAGGAAACCTTGTCCTGCGGGGGGTGATGGTCGACAAATCAGGGCGCACCTATATCGCGGGAAGCGTAGGCCAATCGAACGGTGATGCCTACTACTTGATCAGACTGGATAGCAATGGCGTACACGACACTCAATTTGGCCAAAGTGGCTACGTAACCGGTCAATTTGAGGACGGAGAAGGATCGCATTCCTTCGCTAACGAAATAGTGGAACAGGCCGACGGCAAACTGCTGCTCATCGGCAGTTTCTTTCAGGCTAACCTCAAGCGTGCCATAGGAGTCGTGCGTCTCGACGTCGCTGGCAACCTTGATCCGGCATTCAACGAAACCGGCAAAGTCGCTGTTTACCTCACGGATGACGACACGGCACATCAGAAGCACCAGCAACTACCCAACGCAGCGAACTCAAAAACCGGTAGCCAGCGGTCGACCGTTCTGCCTGACGGCAAGATCGTATTGCATACCACCGTAGATCGGGATGGAAACAAAGTGGCGACAGCCGTCATTCGACTCTTGCCTGACGGCACACGGGATATTGAATTCAACGAGGGAGAAATCGCCTATGTTCTCCACCCGAATTTCACTCACACGGAGCTATACGATCTATTGGCAAAACAGGATGGGACCTACGTGCTCGCGGGCTGTGTACGTGGCAATGATCCTTACCGGGCAGTACTCAACCGCTTGACTGCTACCGGGGAAATTGATGACTCGTTCGCCGTTGATGGCTTTGAAGTGATGGATCCGATAGAGAACTCGCTGAGCGTCAATGTCTTGAAAGTTATCGGGCAGACGAATAAGCGGCTGTTATCCGTTGGGTATACCGAGCCTGCACACCATGGCGTATTGATCAGCCGGGAATCCGACGGCAAACCCAACATCCAGTTCAACGCAGGCAAACCACTTCTGAGCAGACTGCAAGGCATTGACACCTTATGGCTTGACGCGTCCATCCAGAGCAGCGGACACATACTTGTTGCCGGGCTGAGTCAAGTGTCCTCTGGTTTTAACCATGTTATTGCCAGATTCACCGATGACGGCAAATTGGACACGGATTTTGCGGATGGCAAAGGCTGGCGAGTGTTCGACCTGGAGAGGGGGATCTGGACTGGGGTTGCAATCGGTGAAGGTAAAATGACGTTCCTCGGCCAAAGGCAAGTCGACGGGCAACGGGTTCAATGCGTCGGCCGTGGATTGATCGAGTGACCTGGCGACGAGTTTACCGGCTGCCCCTGATTGAGAGTTTTATGGTCTGGTCAACCCCTTTCGTGAGCAGGCTCGCTCCCAACTTTGAAATGCGTTCCCCCGTGGGAGCGAGCCTGCTCGCGAAGGCGTCTTGACCGTCACCGAAAAAACCTGCTCAACGCCGCAAACGCCTCCGGCGAACAATGGCGCTCTCATCCAAAACCATCGATCACGGACCATACAATGAACATACAAACATCAAACAGTGCAGGGACCCTGGATTTTGATTTTGGCGAAAATGGGGTCGCGATGATTACCGTGCCGCCATACCCGTCAGCAAGCATCCACGGAGTGGAGATCGGCCCGGATAAAAAAATTTACTTCGTAGCAGCTCAACCTGTGCCATTCCCGACCCAATACATACTCGGCCGGCTATTGAGTGACGGTAAAGTGGACACCGATTTTGGTGAGTCCGGGTTGGTCATAGGTAATTTTCCGGGTTTTGCACTAAGCACGAATGGAGTGCAGTCCTTAACCATCCAGCCTGACGGAAAAATAATTGTGCATTGTATTGTTAAAGGTTCTGCAGGCCAGAACGCCGCGGCTTTTTGCCGCTACGACGCTCAAGGTCAGCCGGATACGGATTTCGGTACAAACGGCCAAACCGTACTGGATATAATTTTATCGCCACCGGCCGTAGCCCCCTCTACAGTCAAGCCTCAATCCTTCGAGGGGAACGCCGCCACACCGCTCAGTGTAGAAGTTTTGCCCAACGGCAAACTACTTGCGTCCCATTATTACAGTTTCGACTGGCAGCAGAGCCATGGCCTGATTATCCGACTCAACGAAAACGGAACGCTGGATACGGATTTCAATCAGATTGGCTACATCGCGGTAATTCATCCCCGATATTTGCTTGGTAACACCGTTCTGCTCAATCTAATGGTACAGGCTGATGGCAAATATCTTGGATGCGGCAATGTCGGGGAACTTTCAGATCCATTCAGTTCGGCCATGTTTGTGCGTTACGACACCTCGGGTAAGCTCGATAGGACATTTGGTGAGGGTGGTTTCGTTACTATCGCCAGCGATGCGCATTCACTTCTGATTCGCAGCATGGTATTGCAACCCAACCAGCACATTCTGGGTGTAGGTTATACAACAGGCGAACCCGCCGTACTGATCAGCATCAAGGCCAATGGTGAGCCGGACGGTGAATTCAATGGCGGCAAGCCCCTCTTTACCAAACTTGAGGAAAGCGCTTTCACCACTTGGCTAGTCGGACGTATTCAAGCGGACGGAAAAGCTGTAGTTGCCGGGGGAGTCAGAAGTGACAATGAAGGATATATTGTCATCGCGCGATTTATCGATGAGCAATTCGACCCATCGTTCAATTATCCGCACGGCTGGGTTCGCACTGAGTTGGGAAGCGGTTTGCACGTAGCAACTGGTTTGACATTACAGGAAGACGGCAAGATTTTGATTTGTGCTCGCCTGCCTGACGGAAAAATCGGACTGTTGCGCTACCACGCCTGATAGGTGGGAGTCCCGCTGTATAAACGGCGGGACGCTTTGTCAGGTGATCCAGAAGGTGGGGTGACTTATCGAAAGCGATTGGCCCAACGACGCTCTCAATGCCGTTGGACAAATCCGATCAGCGCCGCCACCGCCTCCGGCGAACGCAGGCGCTGGGTGAACAACGCACCCTCCTCCTCGATCACCTTGCGTAGCAGATCCCGATCCGGCGCTCGCATCAATTGCTTGCTGATGCGCACCGCTTCGGCCGGCAATTCATCAAACCGCAGCGCCACTTCTCGCGCCTTGCTCAACGCCGCTTCACCGCTGTCCAGCGCTTCGGTGGCGATCCCCCACTGCGCAGCCTGTTCGCCGTTAAAGCCTTCCCCAAGCAGCAATAACTCAGCCGCTTTCGCCTGCCCGAGCAAACGCGGCAGGATCAGGCTGGAACCGAATTCGGGACACAATCCGAGGTTGACGAACGGCATGCGCAGCCTGGCGTCGCGGCTGACATAGACCAGATCGCAGTGCAGCAACATCGTCGTGCCGATGCCTACCGCTGCACCGGCGACGGCGGCGATCACTGGTTTGCGGCATTCGAGCAGGTCAAGCATGAAGTGTAACACCGGGCTGTCGAGGTCGCTCGGCGGTTGCTCGATAAAGTCGGCGATGTCGTTGCCGGCGGTGAAGCACTCGGCGCTGCCAGTGATCAGCACGGCGTTGGTTGCCGGGTCACCGTCGGCCTGTTTCAGTGCTTCGGCGAGGCGGCTGTACATGGCGCGGGTCAGGGCGTTTTTCTTGCCCGGGCGGTTGAGGCGCAGGGTCAGCAAACCGCGTTCGCGTTCCAGCAGGATGGCTTCGGTCATGGCGTGTCTCGCGTCTGAAAATCAGCGCTCAACCACGGCTCACAAACACGTCGGCCAGCAGTTGATTGCGCGGCAATCCGGCCAGGTACAGACGCTTGGCGAAGGCGTCGACACTGGCCGTCGAGCCGCAGACTAAGGCCAGGGTCTGCCGGGAAACAAGGCGCAGTTGCGCCAAAGCGGCGGCCGACTCGGCCGCGGTCCACAGCTCGACACTGAGGTTTTCCCGCTGCGCAGCCAGTGCGGCAAGGGGTTTGGCCAGATAGTGCTCACGTTCGTCATGGGCCAGGTGAATGACGCGGATGGCGCCTTGGTGATCCTGACGCAAGGCTTCGCGCAGCAAACCGAACAACGGACCTAAACCGCTACCGGCGGCCAGCAGCCACAGCGGGCGCGTATGCCAGTCCGGGTCATAGTGCAAAGCACCACCGCGCAGCTCGCCGAGGCGGATCGAGTCGCCGATCTGCAGCTTGCGGGCGGCATCGACGAATTCGCCGGGCTGGCGGCAATCGAGGTGAAACTCCAGAAAGCGGTCTTCTTGCGGCAGGCTCGCCAGCGAGTACGGGCGGGCGATGTGGCCGATCCACAGCACCAGATGCTGACCGGCGCTGTAACGCAGTGGCCGATGCGGGGTCAGGCGCAGGCGCAGAACGCTGTCGCTGAGCCAGTCCAGCGCTTCGACCAAGGCCGGCAGACCGTCAGTAATCGGGTCGAAGGTGTGCACCTGCAAGTCTTCGACCACTTGGCATTGGCAGGCCAGGCGCCAACCGTCCTGACGTTGCTCGGCACTCAAGGCATCCGGGCGGTTGTCGCTGGGCACACCCTGGATGCATTGCACCAGACAGGCATGGCAACTGCCGGCGCGGCAACTGTAGGGCACGGCGACGCCGTTGTGGTTGAGGGCATCGAGCAGATTGCTGCCCGCCTCAACCGTCCACTGCCGGTCACCGACACGCAATTCAGGCATCGACGTTCTCCCACGCGGCGGCACAGCGATTGCGCCCGTCACGCTTGGCCCGGTACAGCGCCTGATCGGCACGCTGCAACGCCTCATCCAGATCATCGCCAACGGACAGCAGGGTCATGCCCGCCGACAGGCTCAGGTTGCGCACTTGCAGGCCCATCAATTCCACCTCACTGAAGGCGATGCGCAAACGCTCGCAACACGCGGTCAGGCGTTCGGCATCGCAGTCGGGCACCAGCACCACGAATTCCTCGCCACCATAACGCGCCAGCACATCACCGTCGCGCAGACAGGCTTGCGCCACCCCGGCAAACGCCTGCAATACCTGATCGCCGGCGGCGTGGCCGTGCAGATCGTTGATGCGTTTGAAGTGGTCCAGATCGATCAGCGCCAGCCCGTGCATCACGTCGCTATCCAGCGCGTTGAGCTCGCGCGAGGCGATGCGCAGGAAATGCCGGCGATTGAACAGCCCGGTCAGTTCGTCGGTGGCGACCAGGTCTTCAAGCTGGCGCATCATCCCGCGCAGGGTGTCCTGATGCGCCTGCAAGGCAAACCGGCGCTGACGCTGACGTTGCCGCGAGACCTGGACAAAGCGTGCGTAAAGCACCAGCCACGCCAAAACCATCGCCAGAATGCACACTTGCAACGCCGCGAGCGCAGGCTCGGCCAAGCGGAAGTGGTAAGCGTCCCACAGGGTAATCGCGGAGAAACTGAAGAACACCAGCAGCGCGCAGCGGATGAACACCCGTCGGGTGAGATGGAACAGGCCGAACAGCAGGATCAGCACATAAAACACCAGAAAAGCGCCGCGTGCCTCGTCGACATGGGCGATCAGCCACGTCTGCCAGCCCAGTCCCATCAGCACTTGCGCTTCGGTCAGGCTGGGGTCGGCGAAGCGCTGGTTGCGCCCGCTCCAGAACATGGCGAAAAGGCTCGCCTGACTGATGACCACCAGAGCGCTGCCGATGGCCACGCCACTCAGAGATTGCTGGTAATGCCCGGTGAAAAACGCCAGCCACAGCAGCAGCAAAGCCAATCCGTAGGTGGCCGCAGCGAGGGCGAAGCGTTTGAGCAAAAGGCGTTGAATGGCGTTATGGGTCAATCGTTGACTCACCGTGCGATAGGAGGCTGACCGAGTGTCCTACTCTACAGACCGGATGCCACTTTAGAGGGCCGGTCGCTAAATGACCACCGATTTTCGGGCTCGAAAATTGACGTCAAATGCATGACCTGATTGAGCTGCATTGATGCCCGCACCAGGTCCCTGTGGTGAGGGGATTTATCTTCGATGGGCTGCGAAGTGGCCCCTTGCAACCTGTCAATCACACTGAGCTCACAGGTTTTACGACTGCTGCGCAGCCGAGCGGGGATAAATCCCCTCGCCACAGGGTCATCCGACCAAAAGCCAATGTGCCCCCACCACCGAGGCGCGGTATACTGCCGCGCCTTTTTAGCGTCGCGCCACAAAGGGACAGCCATAAGCCGCAAGCCTCAAGCGGCAAGCTCAAGCTGTCCGCGTAATGCTTTAACTTGCCGCTCGAAGCTAGAAGCCTGTAGCTTCCCCACCGTTTTCAGAGGAGCGCGACTCATGACCGTGATCAAGCAAGATGACCTGATTCAGAGCGTTGCCGACGCCCTGCAGTTCATTTCCTATTACCACCCCGTGGATTTCATCCAGGCGATGCACGAAGCCTACCTGCGCGAAGAGTCGCCAGCGGCCCGTGATTCGATGGCGCAGATCCTGATCAACTCGCGCATGTGCGCCACCGGCCATCGCCCGATCTGCCAGGACACCGGTATCGTCACCGTGTTCGTCCGTGTCGGCATGGACGTGCGCTGGGATGGCGCCACCATGGGCCTGGACGACATGATCAACGAAGGCGTGCGTCGCGCTTACAACCTGCCGGAAAACGTCCTGCGGGCATCGATCCTTGCCGACCCGGCAGGCGCTCGCAAGAACACCAAGGACAACACCCCGGCCGTAATTCACTACTCCATCGTCCCGGGTAACACCGTGGAAGTGGACGTGGCGGCCAAGGGCGGCGGTTCCGAGAACAAGTCGAAAATGGCCATGCTCAACCCGTCCGACTCGATCGTCGACTGGGTATTGAAGACCGTGCCGACCATGGGCGCCGGCTGGTGCCCACCGGGCATGCTGGGTATCGGCATCGGCGGCACCGCCGAGAAGGCCGCAGTGATGGCCAAGGAAGTGTTGATGGAATCCATCGACATCCACGAGCTGAAGGCCCGTGGTCCGCAGAACCGCATCGAAGAAATGCGTCTGGAACTGTTCGAAAAGGTCAACCAGTTGGGCATCGGCGCCCAGGGCCTCGGTGGCCTGACCACCGTGCTCGACGTGAAGATCATGGATTACCCGACTCACGCCGCCTCGCTGCCGGTGTGCATGATCCCCAACTGCGCCGCCACCCGTCACGCGCATTTCGTGCTCGACGGTTCCGGTCCAGCCTCGCTGGAAGCGCCACCGCTGGACGCCTACCCGGAAATCGTCTGGGAAGCCGGCCCGTCGGCCCGTCGCGTCAACCTCGACACCCTGACCCCGGAAGAGGTGCAGAGCTGGAAGCCGGGCGAAACCGTCCTGCTCAACGGCAAGATGCTCACCGGTCGCGACGCCGCGCACAAGCGCATGGTCGAGATGCTCAACAAGGGCGAAACCCTGCCGGTGGATCTGAAAGGTCGCTTCATTTATTACGTCGGCCCGGTTGATCCGGTCGGTGACGAAGTGGTTGGCCCGGCCGGCCCGACCACCGCAACGCGGATGGACAAGTTCACCCGCCAGATCCTCGAGCAGACCGGCCTGCTGGGCATGATCGGCAAATCCGAGCGCGGCCCGACCGCGATCGAAGCAATCAAGGACAACAAGGCCGTGTACCTGATGGCTGTCGGCGGCGCCGCTTACCTGGTTGCGCAAGCGATCAAGAAGTCCAAGGTGCTGGCATTTGCCGAGCTGGGCATGGAAGCGATCTACGAGTTCGAGGTCAAGGACATGCCGGTCACCGTAGCGGTGGACAGCAAAGGTGAGTCGGTACACATCACTGGCCCGGCGATCTGGCAGCAGAAGATCAGCGAGAGCCTGGCGGTAGAAGTGCAGTAAGCTTCTGGTGTCATGAAAACGGCCGGTGCATCCGCGAAGATGCCCCGGCCGTTTTTGTGTGTTCAAACCAATTGCGATAAAAGAATCGCCCAAGCACAGAAAACGATCTTGCGCACCTGTCAGATCTGACAGGTCCATTAGCGGCCCACTCCTGTTAGCGTCTATCCATACGCCCTATGTAGCGCGAATGGATTCGACCATGGCCGATCAAGACCTCAGCATCACAGCTCCTTCCATCGCCAGAAGCTCATCGATCGCCACCATCGGCAAAAGCTGGAGCGCCGTTGGGCCGACCGCCTCGGCTGGATGCGAATTGCTGATCCCGCTATCGAGCGGTCGTGGCTACGGTCCGCAAATACCCTTGGCAATCAACAGCCAGAGCGGTAACGGTTCGTTTGGCCTCGGTTGCCACCTGGGCCTGAGCCAGATCAGTCGCCGCACCAACAAAGGTGTTCCACGTTATACCGAGCACGATGAAATCATCGGGCATGACGGCGAGGTGTGGATGGCAGAGCTCGATGATGCCGGAAACCTGAAGTCGCGCACGGAACACAGCTACAGAGACCGCCCCATCCCCGAACACAACGTCGTGACTTACCGGGCGCGGATCGAAAGTGATTTTTCCCTGCGCGAATGCTGGCATCCGGCTGACGGAGGAGCCCCTTTCTGGCTGATCCACGGCGCCGACGGTACGTTGCATGTCTACGGCAAAACCACCGCCTCCCGCCGTGCCGACCCCGACGACCCATCACGCATCAGCAGCTGGCTTTTGTGTGAAAGCATGAACGCCCATGGCGAACACATCTGCTACGAGTACAAGGCCGACGATCAGCCTGACGAGCAAGACCCGATTCACGACTACCGCGCCCAGCGCTATCTGCGACGAGTGTGTTACGGCAATGCCACGGCGAGCGATCACCTTTACAGCTGGGACACTGACCGACCGACGGATCTGCCATGGCATTTTCAACTGGTGTTCGATTACGGCGAACGCAGCGACTCGTTGACGGAGATTCCGAGCTACGAGGAAGTGAACCGCTGGCGGCTGCGGCCTGATCCGTTTTCCACCTATGGCCAGGGTTTTGAGCTGAGCACCCGCAGGCTCTGCCAGCAAGTGTTGATGTTTCATCACTTCCCCGGGGGCCTGGCGACAGAGGCGAAGCTTGCACGTCGCCTGCTGCTGGAATATCGACCGATCCAGAACACTGCGCAGTGGGCCTACAGCCAGATCAGCGCGGCGCACTATCAGGCCTTCGATGCGCAAGGCAATGTCGAGCACTCACCGCCGCTAGAGTTCGAATACTCGCCCTTCGAGATCAACAAGGCACCTGCACGCCTGTTGGAAAACGAGACTCAACCGGGCATCGAAGACGGCGGGTTCTATCAATGCGTCGATTTGTATGGCGAGGGCGTGCCGGGCTTTCTCTGCCGCTACGATAACGCCTGGTATTACCGAGAACCGCTACGCGCGGCGCCTGGTACCGAACTGATCGGTTACGGCCCATGGGTTTTGCTGGACAGGATCCCGGTGGCAGATCGCAACCGTGCCGTGGCGCAACTGCTTGATCTGACCGGCGACGGCCGCCTGGACCTGATCATCGCCCGGTTGGGTTACTGCGGGTTTCATGCGCTGAATGCGCAGCGGCAATTCGAACTGTTCAGCGCGTTCGACACGTTTCCCCGGGAACACCAGGATCTGACTTTGACCATGGGGGATTTCAGCGGGGACGGGCTGATGTCAGCGGCCAGCATCAGCCCCGACCGCGTGCGCCTCTATGCCAGCCTGCGCGAAAAAGGCTTCGCCGCCGCACAGGAAATACCCCATGAATACGCAGACGACCGTCTGCCGGTGTTCAGCAACTCGCGAACCGAACTGGTGCTTCTGGGCAACCTGCTCGGCAGCGACATGCCCGAGCTGTGCCGCATCCGCCATGACGAGGTCCGTTGCTGGCCGAATCTTGGTCATGGCAAATTCGGTCAAGGTCGCAAGATCAGCGCCCTGCCCTTCACCCATGAAGAATTCGACGCCTCGCGAGTACGTCTGGCCGATCTCGATGGCTCCGGCGCGCCGGCATTGATCTATCTCAAATCCGAAGGGTTCGACATTTACCTGAACCGGGGCGGCAACGGCCTGGAGCAGATTCCCGTCAGCGTGCCGTGGCCTGAAGACGTGCGCTATGACCGTTTGTGCCAGGTCAGTTTCGCCGACCTGCAAGGCCTCGGTTGCGCCAGCCTGATTCTGACGGTGCCGCATATCCAGCCGCGGCATTGGCGCTACGATTTTGTTGCAGCCAAGCCCTACCTGCTGGTCAACAGTAACAACAACATGGACTGTTCCAGCAGCGTGACTTATCGCAGCTCGGCTCAGGAATGGCTGGATGAAAAGGAGCGGCTGCTGGCGCTTGAGCGTGCACCGGTATGTCACCTGCCATTTCCGCTGGCCGTGGTGAAAAAACAGGAGCAGCACGACGAGATCACCGGCAACCGGTTGACCCAGTCGTTCACTTGGCGCGAAGGGTTCTACGACGGCAGGGAGAGGGAATTTCGCGGGTTCGGCTCCTTGCAGCAACTTGACTGCGAGGTTGGAACCGATCCTTCAGAGCCTGGCTTCAGCGAGCCGGTGCAAACATGCACCTGGTTTCACAACGGTCAGGAAATCAATCGCTCCCGCGACGATTATTTCAGCGCGGATGTGGACGCCTGCCCGTTGGGCGAAACCCTGTTCAGTCGTTACCACCCCAAAGGTGAAATCGATGAGCCCGTCACTCCGGAGGAGTCCGACAGTCGCTATCGGATTGCGCAGGCACTGGTTGGCTCGGTCGCTCGAACAGAAATTTTTCCCTACCGCGCCGATGCGCAGGCGCCCGGTGCAGCCGCACTGTACTCGGTAGAAGAGAAGCGCTATCTGGTTCGCGAGGTGCGGCCACAGGGGCCATATGCCGCAGCCGTTCTGCTGCCCCTTCAGGTCGAAGCCATCAGCTATCAGTACGACGGTTTTATCAACGACCCGCTGTGCCGCCACGATGTCACCCTGCGCTGGAACGCTTATGGCGCCGCGACCCACGCACTTACGGTGAGCTATGCGCGCAGGTTGACCGCCCAGAGCCCGCCCCCCTTCACCGAAGACCATCTGAATCAATGGTGGTCCGACGCTCACGACGAGGCGCAGCAATACTTTTACATCAGTGAAACCCGTGCACGTCTGATCAATCTGCCAGAGCCACAGCAATGGCGATTGGGCTTGCCGTATCTGGAACGGGGCGATGCGCTGAAATTGGCCAAAGGTACGCTCCCCGGGGAGTTGAACCCGGCACGGGTGTCTTTCGAATCACTGAGAGAGCTGCAGGATACGCAAGAATGGGCCATGGAAAGGGTACTGACTTCGCAATCCATACAGCGTTATGTGGACGTAGAGGGTATTGAACTGGATGACGGCGTCGCCGGATTCGAAGCGCTGTCGCACTCTCTGGAGCTTGCCCTGCTGGATAAAACCGCGCTGGACGCTTACAGCATTGTGCCGGACCTGAATATCCGCGAGGCCCTCGCGGCAATTGGTTACTCACCCATGGCGCTGCTGTTCGAAGCACCGCCCAGCGAGGAACCAAACCTCTGGTCGTCGCGGTTCAATCTGGCCCGGTACGGCGACTTGCAGGCGTTCTACAACGTGCTCGATTTCAATGAAACGCCAAGCCATGGCGTGACCAAAGCCGAATACGATCAACACCATCTGACAGTCATGCGCATGGAGTTGCCCGACGGTTGTGCCGTCCAGGTCGCGGAGTTCGATTATCACGCCCTGAAACCCAAGCGAATCACCGACGCCAATGACAACACTGAAGAAGTCATCTACGAGCCTTCCGGTCAGCCGCTGGTCATCAGCTTTCACGGTACCGAGAACGGCAAACCTGCCGGATTCGACAAGCTGACCGATGACTGGACCTTGCCGGATCCCAGTCCGGAATACGCCATTCAGTTTCCGGAAGATACCGTAGGACACGCAGCGAGCACTCTGCACAAAAACCTTTTCAGCTGGATGGGCCTGATACCCGCCTCCACACTTCAAAGCCGCTCGATCAAGCAAGGTGACCTGTTGCCCGGCGGGCATATCCGTGCCAGCGCACGTCGCCGGCTTGCGCGAAATCCCGGCCCGACGCCTGAAGACCAGCAATTGCTCATGGCCATCGAACTGGCTTACCGAGAACCGGTTCACACCGTAGTGCTCAGCGCCGACCGCTATCCCTACGACGCCATAAAGGCGCAGATCCAGATCGTCAAAACCTGCGTCGACGGCTTTGGTCGGGTCCTGCAAACCCAGCAGAAGGTCGATCCGGGGTTGGCTTATGTGGTGGGTGAGGATGGTGAGTTGCTCATCGAAGAAGGTGAGCAACCGACGCAGACACGCTGGCGCATCAGTGAACGCGTCGAATACAACAACAAAGGTCTGCCGCAGCGCCAATACCGGCCGTTTTTCGCCAACACCCACCGCTACGTCAATGATCAATCGCTGCACCAACTCGGGTTGTTCGATCAGCTGTTCTATGACGCAACGGGGCGTCCGATCAAGCTGATCAACGCCAAGGGCGACTTTTCCCGCGAGACTTATCATCCCTGGTATCACGCCAGTGAGGACTTCAACGATACCGCCGAAGAGCTGGTGTCTACGCGTGGGTCAGGCTCATGAGCGCCTCCATACATTGGCGCACGCCTTCGCTGAGCGTCAGCGACGGACGTGGCCTGCCAGTCCGTCAGGTCGCTTATTTGCGTACCGTGGCGGGTGACACGCCTAGCGCACTCGTGACCCGCCAGCACCACGATGTCGCCGGGCGTCTGGTCGCGCAACAGGATCCGCGCCTGCCGACAGCAAACACAACCAGCGTGTTTGCGCTGAACGATATCGCCGTGTTTACCAACAGCCGGGATAGCGGCTGGCGCCTGCTGCTGCCGGGCAGGGCCGGGGAGCCCGGACACCGTTGGGATGAGCGCGGCCACGTCTGGCAGTCGACCTTCGACGAGCAGTTGCGCGTGGTGCAGCTCGAAGTTTCGGGAAACGGCGAAAATCAGCTCGATACCTTCACGTACGCCCCAGGCTCTGCCGAAGCAGACTCCAACCTGCGCGGCCGGTTGATCCGGCAGACAGATCCGTCAGGTTCGCTGGACATCACCGGCTATGCCCTCACCGGACAGGCACTGGTGGAAAAGCGCACTTTTCACGATAACGAAGCGTTCACCAGCCATCAGGTGTTCAGTCCGCTTGGCGCCGTGCTTGAACAGACCGATGCCGGCGGCCATCGCAGAGCATCGCGCTATGGTCTTGCCGGGCAGCTCAGGCAAATGGAGCTGCAAGTCGAGACGAAAGTCACGCAGGTCTTGCTGGATGCGCAGTACAACGCGAACAATCAGATCATCTCGCAGCTGGCCGGTAACGGTGTCCTGAGTCAGTGGACGTATGACCCGGCCGACGGACGCCTGCATACGCGCACCAGTCAGAAAACTGCTCACCCCAGATTGCAGGATCTGCAATATTTCTACGATCGCATCGGCAATATCATCCGCATCGAAGACCACGCCTTCGAGCCCGTCTGGTTCGCCAATCAACGGGTCGACGGCCACCGTGAATTCGACTACGACTCCCTGTACCGCCTGATCCGCGCGACCGGTCATGACGACGCGCTGCCCCCGGACATTCCCGGCCTGCCGCGACCGCCCGACGAGAAAAACCGCCTCAATTACACGCAGACGTATAGCTACGACGATGGCGGCAATCTGACCGAATTGCGTCATCAGCGCGACGGCAACAGTCGTACCCGCACGATGTACATCGACCAGAAAAGCAATCGCGGGGTGCGTTGGGAAACGGGCGACGAGCCGCCGGACTTCGGTACCTGGTTCGACCCGCACGGCAATCAACGCAAGCTGCGCCACGGTCCGTCATTGCAATGGAGCAGGCGTGATGAGCTGGAGCGCGTGGATCTGGTTATCCGTCAGGACGGCGATAACGATGCCGAGTATTACCAGTACAGCGCCGGCCAGCGGGTCCTCAAATGTCATGAATGGTTCACCGACAAGGTCCGCCATTTCCACCAGGTGCGCTACCTGCCGGGGCTGGAAATTCGCAGCAAGGACAACGGCGAGGAGCTGCACATCATCAGCCTCGGTAACGCGCGCTGCCTGCATTGGGCGCAACGTTCAGTGCCGATAGACGACCAGATGCGCTACACCCTCGAAGACCACCTCGGCTCTTGCGTAATGGAGCTCAATGAAAACGCTGTGGTCACCAGCGCAGAAGGCTATTACCCGTTCGGCGAAACCGCGTGGATGGCGCCGGAATCGGAAATCGAATACCGCTTCATCCGATATTCCGGCAAGGAAATGGATGTCAGCGGTTTGTACTACTACGGCGCCCGGTATTACGCGCCGTGGTTGCAGCGTTGGGTCAGTACTGACGCCGAGCAGGCGGACGGCCTGAATTTATATGCATTCGTGGGAAATAACCCGATCCGTTTCATCGATCCGGACGGCAACAAGCGTGCAGAAGGCGTGATCATGCTGTATTCGGCGTTCGCATCCGCCGTGGAAGGGCATTCCGAAGAAGTACTGGGACAGCTGCACAACATCATTCATCAGGATGTTGCACTGAGCATGGCAATGAATCTGGCGGGAGAAACCTTCAGAGGCGTTATCGGTTATGAGGGTGGATCCATCGGTGGTACGCAATTTGACACCATGATCCCCGCTCTTGAAGTAAAGCCGAATGTGTTGAAACCCTCAGGCTTGATCGGCGGCAACATCGGTGGAGATGTCGCCGCAGCTATTGGCGAACCACTGGCTGACCATGTCAGGCTTCGCGTCGGTCCTTTGATACCGCAGACCTCGCAGATGTCCGTCAGCGCGATTGATCAAAGTCTGGGAATTCAGGAATCGGTCAGGGAGATCAACTCCTGGAAAGACTTCAGGAGGGAGCTGCTCCATCCAGCACTCAATGCGATCACCAACCCAGTGTTTTTGATGAACAGAGTATTCGGATCGGTAATCGCCATCATTCCCGGCGCACTGAATATCGGAAGTCGGGCGCAGGAAGCACAGGACATCAAGAACCGCCTCGACCCGGTGAAAATCGAAAAGATCGAGAAAATGCTCAGCGACTGGAAAGCAGCCATCGAAGAACGGTCTGCATGGGCAGAAAATGCCTTTGATGCACTGGGCGTTGACAGTGTTTCGCCCGCCAATGTGCTGCCGAATGCGAACAGCAACACGTCCAGCGAAACGTTGGCGGTCATCACGCGTTCCGGCCTGCAGCAAAGGAACCGGGCTGTACTTGCGAACATCGCGCAAGCGCAGGCCGGCCTCGCGCATTACAAAGAGATGGGGTCGACGGACAACCAGTATTTGGCAAGGCAGCGACATCTGGCATCGAAAAAAACTGGCAGTCCAGTGGTTGCCAAGTTTAAAAATGGACGATGAAACCATGCACTTGCGCACGCCGTCCTTATCGGCCACTGACGGTCGAGGCTTTACTGTCCGGCAGGTCGATTACCTGCGCAACCTGGCCGGCGCCTCCCCCAAAGCCCTCGTGACTCGCCAGCAATACAATTTGGCCGGCCGTCTGGCACTGCAGCAGGATCCGCGTCTGGCCGTTGCCAACGTCAGCACCGTTTACGCGCTGAACGGCGATGCGCTGTACACCGCCAGCGTTGACAGCGGCCAGCGTTTGATGCTGCCCGGGTTGGCCGGCGAGCCAGTGCAGCGATGGGACGGCCGCCACCAGCATTGGCAGTCGTCGTTCGACGAGCAACTGCGCGTGGTGAAGCTCGAGATGACCGGCAACGACAAGACACAACTCGATACCTTCACCTATGCCGACGGTTCTGCCGATACAGGTAACAACCTCCGTGGCCAGTTGATCCAACGGACAGATGCCTCCGGTTCGTTCGAAGTTGCCAGCTACGCTCTCACCGGCCAACCACTGCAAGAGACCCGCCTGTTTCACGACGGCGCATCTTTCGCCAGCCATCAGGTATTCAGCCCGCTCGGTACCATGCTCGAGCAAACCGACGCCGGCGGGCATTGCCGGCAATCGCGCTACGGAGTCGCAGGACAGCTTAAAACAGTGGATCTGCTGATCGGAGGCACAGAACGGCACCACGTATTGCTGGCTGCGCACTACAACGCCAATGGCCAGATCATCGAGCAACAGGACGGCAACCTGGTGCTCAGCCAATGGACCTACGATCCAGCCGACGGACGCTTGCGCACCCGGATCAGCCATAAGCCCGGCCAACCCGCATTGCAGGATCTGCAATATTTCTACGATCGCATCGGCAATATCATCCGCATCGAAGACCACGCCTTCGAGCCCGTCTGGTTCGCCAATCAACGGGTCGACGGCCACCGTGAATTCGACTACGACTCCCTGTACCGCCTGATCCGCGCGACCGGTCATGACGACGCGCTGCCCCCGGACATTCCCGGCCTGCCGCGACCGCCCGACGAGAAAAACCGCCTCAATTACACGCAGACGTATAGCTACGACGATGGCGGCAATCTGACCGAATTGCGTCATCAGCGCGACGGCAACAGTCGTACCCGCACGATGTACATCGACCAGAAAAGCAATCGCGGGGTGCGTTGGGAAACGGGCGACGAGCCGCCGGACTTCGGTACCTGGTTCGACCCGCACGGCAATCAACGCAAGCTGCGCCACGGTCCGTCATTGCAATGGAGCAGGCGTGATGAGCTGGAGCGCGTGGATCTGGTTATCCGTCAGGACGGCGATAACGATGCCGAGTATTACCAGTACAGCGCCGGCCAGCGGGTCCTCAAATGTCATGAATGGTTCACCGACAAGGTCCGCCATTTCCACCAGGTGCGCTACCTGCCGGGGCTGGAAATTCGCAGCAAGGACAACGGCGAGGAGCTGCACATCATCAGCCTCGGTAACGCGCGCTGCCTGCATTGGGCGCAACGTTCAGTGCCGATAGACGACCAGATGCGCTACACCCTCGAAGACCACCTCGGCTCTTGCGTAATGGAGCTCAATGAAAACGCTGTGGTCACCAGCGCAGAAGGCTATTACCCGTTCGGCGAAACCGCGTGGATGGCGCCGGAATCGGAAATCGAATACCGCTTCATCCGATATTCCGGCAAGGAAATGGATGTCAGCGGTTTGTATTACTACGGCGCCCGGTATTACGCGCCGTGGTTGCAGCGTTGGGTCAGTGCCGATCCGGCGGGGGATGTGGATGGGTTGAATCTGTATGGATTCGTCGGTAACAACCCGATCGTTCATGTCGACCAGACCGGTGCCTTCAAAGTGGTGTTTGACCTGATCAGAAAAGCGGTGGGTATTTTTGATCAAGCGCAAACTGCGGCGGAGCAATTGCACAACCTGACCACCGAGTTCGATGGCCTGATTCCTGAAGGCCAGAACATCGAGGAGGTGCGCAAAAGCATGACGTTCGGCAAATTCATCACCTCCCGGGCCGGCATCAAATCGGTCTTTTACGGTATCGGCAAAGGCATCGCCATCGGCAGTGTCATCGGCACCGTGGTACCCGGAATCGGCAACGCCATCGGTTCCGGCGCAGGGGCAATCGCGGGGGCAATAGTGTTTCCGGTATTGCGTTACCACTTCTTCAAGAAAGGTTTGAAAGCAGCGCAGACACTGCAGACCCAAGAGCTCAAGGACGGGCTGAAAACGCTGGGCGACGGCGCTGCAAAAGCCGTCGACGGCGCGGGGGCTCTTCTTGATGAAGGTGCTGCGCTTATCGACAGCATCAAGACCTTCACGGATAACCTCAACAGCTACTCCGAGCACATCCAGAAGATGTTCTATGCCCAACTGGACGCACTGGATGCAGAAAAACAGCGTCAGGTCATGAAGCTGTCCAGGAATGGTGTAGACCCGTTCGAAGCCATCGACAAGGTCATGCAAACCGCACAGGCAATCATCGAAGCGCCGAGCGAGGCGCAAGGCGTGACTGAACGCCTGCAGCAACTGGAGCGCTCGCTCGCTGCCGAACCTCAGGCAAGACCGGTGCCGAAGCCGAGGTTGAATCTTGTGCATCGACGTCAGGTACAGGAGACAGCTGTTTAGCAGACACGGCCGGCGCGAACAGCGCGCCCGGCCATCTCGGCCCATGCTATCGTGCCCGCCCGTCCTGCCGACCTTTGATCCAGCATGCTGCCGACTTCCCGTACCCTGCGTCTGTCGTTGTATTCCCTGCTGATCATCGCCGGCACGGTCATTGCCGCGACGCTCGCGATGCGCCACGCCGAGCGTCAGGCGCTGGAAGAAGACGCGGCCCGCGCCAATCAGCAACTGGGGTTGTACGCCAACTCCTTGCACACCCTGATCGACCGCTATCGCGCCCTGCCCGCCGTGCTGGCGCTGGACCCGCAATTGCGTTCGGCCCTGGCCGGCCCGGTCGATGCTGCGCAGCAAGCGGCATTGAATGTGAAACTGGAAAAGATCAACGGTGCGGCGCAGTCCTCGACCCTTGAACTGCTGGATCGTACCGGCCTGGCCGTGGCCGCCAGCAACTGGCGCTTGCCCAGCAGTTACGTTGGCCACAATTACGGCTTCCGCCCCTACTTCAGCCAGACCCGCACCCAAGGCACCGGGCGTTTTTACGCAGTGGGCGTGACCAGCGGCATTCCCGGCTATTTCCTTTCCAGCGCCGTACTTGGCGACAACGACGAGTTTCTCGGCGCGATGGTGGTCAAGCTGGAATTTCCCGAACTGGAACGCGAATGGAGTCAGGGCAGCGACACGCTGCTGGTCAGCGATGCACGCGGGATCATCTTTATCGCCAATCAGCCGGGCTGGCGTTATCGCGCCTTGCGGCCGTTGAGCGCCGATGATCTGGCAGAGATCAAAACCACGCGTCAGTACGACAAGCAATCGCTGCTGCCGCTGACCCATTTGCCGCTACGGCGCTTCGATGACAACAGCGATCTGCGCCGGGTCGAAGGTCCACAAGGCACGGCGGACTATCTGTGGGAATCGCTGCCACTGGCGACCGAAGGCTGGACCCTGCACCTGTTGCGCCGCCCGCAAGTGGCCTTCGAAGATTTGCGCAACGCCGCGCTGGCCGCCTCCGGTGTGTGGCTGGCGCTGGTGTTCTTGTTGCTGTTTCTCAATCAGCGCTGGCGGCTGGCCAAGGTCCGTCAGCGCAATCGCGAAGAACTCGAGCGTCTGGTCGAGGAGCGCACCCGCGACTTGCGCACCGCGCAGGAAGGTTTGGTGCAGTCGGCCAAACTCGCCGCGCTGGGGCAGATGTCCGCCGCACTGGCCCACGAAATCAATCAACCGCTGACCGCCCAGCGCATGCAGCTGGCCACCCTGCGCCTGCTGCTCGAACATGGCCGTGTCGATGACGCCTACAAGGCGCTGAAACCGGTGGACGATATGCTCACGCGCATGGCTGCCCTCACCGGCCACCTCAAGACTTTCGCCCGCAAAAGCCCGAGCGGTCTGCGCGAACGTCTGGATCTGGCGACGGTGGTCGATCAGTCGCTGCAACTGCTCGATGCGCGACTGCGTGACGAGCAGGTCAGCCTGGTGCTGCATCTGACCCGTCCGGCGTGGGTGCGCGGTGATGCGATTCGTCTGGAACAGGTGTTGATCAATTTGCTGCGCAACGCGCTGGATGCGATGCAGGGTAAAGCCTGCAAGCGCCTGGAAATCCGTCTGGAGGCCGATGAACAATTGTGGCGGCTCAGCGTCAGCGACAACGGCGGCGGGATTGCCGAGGAACATCTGGGCCAAGTGTTCGATCCGTTCTTTACCACCAAACCGGTGGGCGATGGTCTCGGCCTGGGGCTGGCAGTATCCTTCGCCATCGTGCATGAATCCGGCGGGCGCCTGAGCGTCGAGAATGGCGACCACGGCGCGGTGTTCAGCCTGACCCTGCCAATCGATCTGGAGGCACACATCTGATGCTCAATTCGGTGATGGTGGTCGACGACGAAAGCAGCATTCGCGACGCCGTTGAACAGTGGCTGAGCCTGTCGGGGTTTCAGGTGCAGTTGTTCAGCCGTGCCGAAGAATGCCTCGCCGCGCTCCCGGAACATTTTGCCGGGGTGATCCTCAGCGACGTGCGCATGCCCGGCATGGACGGCTTGCAATTGCTCGCCGAAGTGCAAAAGCGCGACAGCGATCTGCCGGTGATTCTGCTTACCGGCCATGGCGATGTGCCGATGGCGGTCGAAGCCATGCGCGATGGCGCCTACGACTTTCTGGAAAAACCGTTCAGCCCGGAAACCCTGCTCGGCAGCCTGCGCCGGGCGCTGGACAAACGCCGCCTGGTCCTGGAAAACCGCGCCCTGCACGAACTGGCCGACAACCGCGCAAAGCTCGATGCGACGCTGCTCGGCGTGTCCCGCGGTTTGCAGACATTGCGTCGGCAAGTGCTGGATCTGGCGACGTTGCCGGTCAACGTGCTGATCCGTGGTGAAACCGGCAGCGGCAAGGAACTGGTCGCGCGTTGCCTGCATGATTTCGGCCCGCGCGCCGGTAAGCCCTTTGTAGCGCTCAATTGCGCGGCGATCCCGGAGCAACTGTTCGAGGCCGAGCTGTTCGGCCATGAGAGCGGCGCGTTTACCGGCGCCTCGGGCAAGCGCATCGGCAAGCTGGAATACGCCGATGGCGGCACGCTGTTTCTCGACGAGATCGAAAGCATGCCGCTGGCCCAGCAGGTGAAATTGCTGCGGGTCTTGCAGGAACAAAAGCTCGAACGGCTGGGTTCGAACCAGAGCATTCGCGTTGATTTGCGTATCGTCGCGGCGACCAAACCGGACCTGCTCGACGAAGCTCGCGCCGGGCGTTTTCGTGAGGACCTGGCGTATCGCCTCAACGTCGCCGAACTGCGCTTGCCGCCGCTGCGTGATCGCCGCGAAGACATTCCATTACTGTTTGAAACCTTTGCCCAGAACGCCGCCCAGCGTCTGGGCCGGACCTTTCCGCCGTTGACCGGTGCGCAGCTCAGTCACTTGCTCAGCCATGACTGGCCGGGCAACGTCCGCGAACTGGCCAACGTTGCCGAGCGTCAGGTACTGGGGCTTGATGAACCGGTCGCCGGAATCGACCCGGGGCAATCGCTGGCGGCGCAGCAGGAAGCGTTCGAAGCGCAATGCCTGCGCGCGGCGCTGACCCGGCACAAGGGTGATGTCAAAGCCGTGCTCGAAGAACTGCAACTGCCGCGCCGCACCTTCAATGAAAAGATGCAGCGGCATGGGTTGAGTCGGGAGATGTTTCTGGCGGAGTGAGGCAGAGATTTGTGGTGTAGTTGAAATCCATCCCCCTCACCCCAGCCCTCTCCCCCAGGGGGCGAGGGGGAAGGGAGCCGATCTCCATGCTTTCCCGAATCTGTATTCGACTCGATATTGCAGGTCGATGTAACCCACAAGAACACCTCGGTCAGTCCCCTCTCCCTCTGGGAGAGGGCTAGGGTGAGGGGCTTTTGATCTTCACGCGGTAAGCGGAAATCCGCTCACTCAGCCCAATCAGTCGGCACAAATCCGCTCACTCCTCCCCGCCACCCCTTCTAAACC
>NZ_RCOC01000088.1:0-160950 GCF_004307515.1 Pseudomonas sp. Sample_14
GCGGCGAAGCCGCCCCACTCAACAATGAGCGCAAGCTCGAGTGCTCTTGATCTTGCTTTTGATCCACCGGCGACGTCGGAAGGCTGAGTGGAGGGATTGATCCGGGCGTGGGAGCGCAGCGACCGTTCGACGAAGTCGAACACAGCGGAAGGAGGTGCAGCGAAGCAAACCGTAGCCGCTGCGCCCGGATCAGTCCCGTAGCGAAGGTACCCGAGCCTGCGAGGGCCGAACGTAGGAGCAAACCTTTTCGGTTACCTTTTTGGCGTCTGAAAAAGGTGACTCGCCGTAAGGGCGAAACCGCCAGCCGCAACACCGCAAAAAACGGATATTCACCCAAACCAACCAAAGCCTGGTCGGCCCAAAGGCCGCCAAGCCCCAAAAACCCGCAAATGTCAAAACCGCTCCGCCACCCGCTTATACGGATAGTCCGGCTCGCGATACTTGCCCGGCTTCTGCCGTTTCGGCAACTCGACCTTGTCGCGCTTCACCTCTTCATAGGGGATGCGACTCAGCAGATCAGTAATAATGTTCAGCCGTGCACGACGCTTGTCATTGGAGTCGGCAACCCTCCACGGCGCCCAATCGGTGTCGGTATGCTTGAACATCTCGTCCCGCGCCCGTGAGTAGTCATACCAGCGACTGTAGGATTTCAGATCCATTGGTGTCAGTTTCCAGGTCTTGCGCCCGTCATTGATTCGCGCTTCGAGCCGGCGGGTCTGTTCCTCCGGACTGACCTCAAGCCAGTACTTGAGCAGGATCACCCCCGAATCGACGATGGCGTTCTCCACCCAAGGGATCGACTTGAGAAACTTGTCAGCCTGTTCTTCCGTGCAAAAGCCCATGACCCGTTCGACGCCGGCGCGGTTGTACCAACTGCGGTCGAAAATCACCACCTCGCCGCCCGCCGGCAGATGCGGCAGGTAGCGCTGCACATGCATCTGGCTCTTTTCGCGATCGGTTGGCGCCGGCAGTGCCATCACGCGGAACACCCGTGGGCTGACGCGTTCGGTGATCGCCTTGATCACCCCGCCCTTGCCTGCACCGTCGCGCCCTTCGAAAACAATACATACCTTGACACCTTTGGCGATAACCCACTCCTGCAGCTTGACCAGTTCAATGTGCAGCTTGCGCAGCTGTTCCAGATAGTCCTTGTTTTTCAAGCGTGGACGTTCGATTGCCCTTGCAGGTTTCTTCTTGTCTTTCGCCATGAACCTGTCCTCGCGCTTCAACAACCCGCTGAATTTGTTTATTGACCCGATGGCCCTGATCCGTGAGGTTAGTTCACGCCCGATTGTTTGCCATCGTCGGGCAAAAAAGCCCTGTCGCCATGTGTTTCCTGGGTTTGTTCCGACGTCGCACTGTTCATTGCCCGATCCCCTGTTTGCTGGAGTTTTTTCAATGCCGTCGTCCAAATCATTGCCCACTGCCCTGCTCGGCCTGGCCCTGGCCCTGGCCCTGGCCTGCCCGGTGATGGCCGAGACCCAAGGTCTGGAACTGGGGCAAGTGCTGATTTCGGGAGATCAGCGCAGTGGCAGCGATGCAGCGGTCGAAGAAGCGCGGGAACGCCTTGAGCAGGTTCCCGGCGGCGCCAACGTGGTCGACATGCGCCAGCCGTTGCAGGGCCGTGTTGCCAGCAATCAGGATGTGCTGGCCTATCAGCCGGGCGTGTATGCACAGTCGGCGGGCAATGAAGGCGTGAAGATTTCCATCCGTGGTTCAGGCATCAACCGCGCGCCCGGCGCCCACGCCTCGGGGCTGTACACGATGCTGGATGGCTTGCCCCTCACCGGCCCCGGCGGCACGCCGTATGAATTGCTCGAGCCGTTGTGGGTCGACCATGTCGAAGTGCTGCGCGGCGCCAACGGTTTCGATCGCGGCGCGCTGGCGCTGGGCGGCGCTATCGATTACGTCAGCCACACCGGTTACACCGCGCCGAAACTGCAAGTGCGTTACGCCACCGGCAGCCATGGCTATCAGCAGCGCCAGGTCAGCTCCGGGCAAGTGCTTGGCGATTTCGATTACTACGTGTCGCTGACCGATGCCAATGCCGACGGCTATCAGGACCACACCGCCAGCGAGAGCAAAGGCCTGATCGCCAACTTCGGCTACCGCTTCAACCCGAATCTGGAAACCCGCTTCTATTTCCGCTATCGCGAGACTGACAACGACCTCGCCGGTCGCGTGACCAAGCATTCCATCGAACACAGCCCACGGGCAGCCAACCCTGCGTATGTGGCCCGCGATGACAGCCGCAAGCAGCCCGGCAGTACCTTCATCGGCAACAAAACCACGTTCTACCTCGACGACGATTCGAGCATCCAGACCGGCCTCGTCTACCACGACTACCCGATGGATCTGCGCGAAGGCCCGAACCGGCTGAAGGTGGCTTACAGCGACGTCAGCGGCACCTTCGACTACAAGCGCCGCGACACCCTGTTCGGCATGGAAAGCCGCAGCAACGTCGGCCTGCGCGTGACCAAGCACCTGCCCAACGATGGCGCCAGCGAGTTCGTGCGCATCCCGAGTGGCAACACCGCCAGCTATGCCCCCGGCACGCGGATGCGTAATTTCACCTATCAGGGTTCGGATACCGTGCTGCATTTCGGTAACGACCTGGAAATTGCCGACGACCTCTGGCTGACCACCGGCCTCGCCGCGATCTACACCCGCCGCGAAAGCGCCGTGACCTATCCGCAGGGCGGCGGCATGACCAGTCTCAGCGACTGGGACTATGCACCGCGCATCGGCCTGCGCTATCAGATCACCTCCGACGTGCAAGTGTTCGGCAACCTCAGCCGCTCCGTCGAAGCACCGCACCCGTGGTCGCTGATCTACAGCTCCAACGTGCGCTTCCCTGCCGGCAACGGCGCCGCCACCGGCACCCAGCGCGACCCGGTCCAACTGCAAAACCAGACCGCTACCACTCTGGAACTCGGTGGCCGTGGCGACAGCAAACTGGGCGAATGGAGCCTGGCCTGGTACTACGCGCAAGTTCGTCACGAACTGCTCTCGGTACTGCCGGACGCCAACGCCGTCACGCCCTACGAACTCAACGCCAGCCCGACCGTGCACCAAGGCATCGAGGCCAGCCTCAACAGCAAACTCTGGACCGCCGCCGACGGCCGCCAGTTGAGCTTGCGCCAGGCCTACACCTTCAGCGACTTCCACTACCGCGACGACGAACGCTTCGGCGACAACCGCCTGCCGGGCCTGCCAATGCATTATTACCAGGGCGAACTGCGTTACGACTGGCCGCAGGGCTTCTTCGCCGCCGCGAACACACAATTGGTGTCCAAAGTTGCCGTGGACTACGCCAACAGCTACTACGCCGACCCTTACGCCCTGTTCGGCGCCACCCTGGGCTACAACGCGCCGAAGGGCGACTGGCAAGGCTGGGTCGACATGCGCAACCTGACCGGCAAACGCTACGCGGCAACGGTCACGCCGGGGTATGACGACAAAGGTCTGGATGCCGCACGGTCGACGCCGGGTGAAGGGATGGGGGTTTATGTTGGGGTTTCGTGGAGTTTGCTATAAGACCCAACGCGAGGTTCAAATGTGGGAGCGAGCCTGCTCGCGAAAACGGTGTACCAGTCGTGAATTATTCGACTGACACGACGCCTTCGCGAGCAGGCTCGCTCCCACAGTTGGCTTTGTGGTGCTGGTTAGAAGGGCGCAGGATTCAAGTCTCTGGACGAGAATCATCGTGACAGCAGGTCTCCTCGACTGATCAGACAACCATCACTCTCCATAGAAAATAACGGATTAATCTCATGGACACGTCCCAAGAAAACCCATTGGAAACATCACTCCGGCTGGCCGCGGACGAACCCGCGCATCGCCCTGAGTTCTATCGAACCCTCCTGGACTCGACCGTCTACATCCTCGGCACCGCCGGTGCGGCGCAAGGCCATGTCAATCTCCAGGCCGGCAGCAACATCAGCATCGCTCATTGGCAGAAGCCCGATGGCACGCCGGTCATTCCGTTCTTCTCCTCGCTGCCAACGCTGCAACAATCCATCGACAGCGAGCAGAGCTATTTGGAGATACCCGCCCGATCATTGTTCGAAATCACGCTGGGCGCGCTGCTTTTTCTGAATCCGAAGTCGCCGTACGGCAAGGAATTTCTTCCGGCGGAAGTGCAACACCTGCTCTCAGGCGAAATCGGCCGGCCCGCCACGCAGCGTACCGTGGAAAAAGAAACCAACGTCTTGCTTGGACAGCCTTCGGACTACCCATCGACGATGGTCCATTCGCTCTCGCAATTGCTGGCCAAACACGCCAATGTGAAACGCGCATTCCTGGCGCTGATGCACGACCCCTCGATTGATGAAAAACCGCACTTGATCGTCGGCATCGAAGCGGATGGCGATATCGAACAGGTCATGCGCGAAGCCGGCAATGTCGCTGCGGACACAGCCCCCGATGGCGGACCAGTTGATTTTTGCCGCGTGCTGACGGGACAAGCCGGGCTGAGTGATTACTTCCTCAGGGAGACCAAACCGTTCTACGAACGCAAGTCACCGAGCAGGCTGCGTTCGTTATTTGGCTTTGGTTGACACGCCTGCATGCCGCTTGATCAGCAGGCCAGTGGTCGATTCTGATGAGCGTGACCTTGGATTCTCTCAACCCGCCCTCATAACAGTGGGTATCCCCCATCGTCTCGAGAGGAAGTACAAACCATGACCACTCAAACCGAAACTGCCATTCTCGCCGGCGGCTGCTTCTGGGGCATGCAGGATCTGTTGCGCCGCTATCCGGGTGTGCTGAAAACCCGCGTCGGCTATACCGGCGGCGATGTGCCGAATGCGACCTATCGCAACCACGGCAACCACGCCGAAGCCATCGAGATTGAATTCGATCCGGCGGTAATCAGCTACCGGCAGATCCTCGAGTTCTTCTTCCAGATCCACAACCCGAGCACGCCCAACCGTCAAGGCAACGATCTTGGCCCGAGCTACCGGTCGGCGATCTACTACCTCAACGACGAGCAGCGTGCCGTCGCCGAAGACACCGCTGCCGATGTCGACGCCTCGAAGCTGTGGCCGGGCCGTGTGGTAACCGAAATCGAACCGGCCGGGCCGTTCTGGGAAGCGGAACCCGAGCATCAGGATTACCTGGAGCGGATTCCGAATGGCTACACTTGCCATTTCATCCGGCCTAACTGGAAACTGCCGAAGCGCGGTTGAAGAAACTGCTGGCGGGGTTCAATGCCCCGCCACCACCGAAGCTTCTACAGAGCGCGGGCCCGACTTGAAACCGTGGGCCCGGGCACCCCAGGCAATGGCGAAGGCGATAGCGACCAGTGCCAGCATGGCCCACGGAAATGAGGCAACGCCCCACTGATCGAGCAGCACGCCGCCGACGACACCGCTGCCAGCGATCGCGCTGTTCCACGCCACTACATTCAACGACAAGGCGACATCCGCTCCGTTGCCCGCCGCGTCAGCCAGCGCCGTTTGCAACAGCGTCGCCGCGCCGCCGAACGTCAAACCCCATACCGCCACGCCGAGATAAATCACCTCTGGGTTGCGTCCGCCAAAACCCAGCGCCACGCAGACCGCGGCAAAGGTCGCCAAACTCAGCAGAACAGTCGAGCGCAGCAGCGGCTCGACCAGCTTCGCCGTCAGCCATATCCCGACCAGCGCGGCGATGCCGAAGATCAACAACACCACATCCACCCGCTCGGCCATGCCCGCCGGCGCCACGAACGGAGCGATATAGGTGTAGAGAATGTTGTGCGCCAGCATCCAGCTGATCACCACTGCAAGCACAGGACGCACGCCCGGGGTAGTCAAGACTTTGCTCAGCGATAGGCGTTGATGGGCCGGCTGCGGCGGGTAGTCGGGCACTTTCACCAGCACCCAGACGATCAGTACCAAGGTCAGCGCCGACATCAGGCCGAATGTAGTGCGCCAACCGACCAGCCCACCGAGCCACGTACCCAGAGGCACGCCCAGCGACAGCGCAATCGGTGTGCCGACCATCGCCAGTGCCAACGCCTTGCCCTGCTGTTCGGGCTCAACCATGCGTCGCGCATAGCCGGCCAACAGACTCCATGCCAAACCCGCTGCAACCCCGGCGAAGAACCGCGCGACCAGCGTAACGCCGTAGTGCGACGACAGCGCGGTAATCGAATTGAACAGCAGGAAACCGACAATCGTCAGCAGCAGCACGTTGCGGCGCCGCCAGCCCCGGGTGGCGATGGTCATCGGGATCACCGCCAGTACGGAACCCAATGCGTACGCGGTAACCATTTGCCCGGCCATGGACGGCGAAATCGCCAGGCCTTCACTGATCAACGGCAACAGGCCCGCCGGCAGGGTTTCGGTGACGATGCAGATGAAGCCAGTCATGGCCAGCGCCAGCAAAGCGCCGATGGGCAGACCTTTTGGCGTAGCCGTTAACGTGATTGAAGGTGTCACTGGAAGCTCCTCGAAAAACCGACTCAGATTTAAATACCGATCGATCTAGATCCTGAGGGTGCATGCGCAGCGTTGTCAACAATTTCTGTATCGACTAGTCTTTATATTAAATCATTGAGGAGTCAGGTCATGGCGAGAACCGGTCGCCCCCGTCAGTTTGATCGCGACGACGCCGTCGATCAGGCTTTGCAACTGTTCTGGCAACACGGCTACGACGCGACATCGCTGGCCCAATTGAAGGCAGGCCTGGGTGGCGGTATCTCTGCACCTAGCTTCTACGCCGCGTTCGGTTCCAAGGAAGCGTTGTTCGATGAATGCGTGCAGCGTTATTTAACCACCTATGCGCAAGTCACCGAGTGCCTGTGGGACGACAGCCTGCCACCACGCCAGGCGATCGAGACCGCTTTGCGCCAGTCGGCACGCATGCAGTGCGACGACACACACCCCAAGGGCTGCATGGTTACCCTCGGCGTCATGAGCGCACCGAGCCCGGAAACCGCCCATGTGGCGCAAGCCCTGACCCACTCAAGGCAGCGCACCCGTGCCGGCATTCAAGCCTGCGTCGAACGCGCTGTGAATGCCGACGAGCTGGCCAGCGGCACAAGTGCGGCGGCGATGGCGACGGTATTCGACAGTTTCCTGCAGGGCATATCCATCCTCGCCAGAGACAACACCGCGCTGGATAACATTGATGCTGCTATCACTCAGGTCATGCAAACCTGGGACATTGCCGTCACGCGTAAGGCGGATTGATCAAATCACAAATGCACCGGTGCCACCGGCGCCGAACCCGGCTCCGGCACATCGACATTGACCTTCAGTGCAATCAGCAGCGCGGCCAGCAACATCAGAATTCCAGCCGCTACAAACACACCATGGATACCGCTGAAACTGAACACCGAACCGCCGGCGGCGGCGCCTGCGGCAATCGCCGACTGCACCGATGCGACGACCATGCCGCCTGCGCTTTCGGCCTGATCGGGTATCGAGCGCGCCACCCAGTTCGACCATGCGACCGGCACGCCACCGAAGGCCATCCCCCACAGCGCCAAGAGCAACGCCTGCCCGGTGACCGACGCCGGTAACCCGACCAACGCCAGAGCGGCAACACCCACCAACACCGGCATCAGCACCAGTGTTGCGCGTGGATTGCGCTGCAACAGCCAGCCGGCGAACAGCGTGCCGGCAAAGTTCGCCACGCCGAAACCAAGGAGCATCAGTGCCAGCGTCTGCGGGCCGACGCCGGTGGTGCTTTCCAGAAATGGCCTGATGTAGGTGAACAACGCAAAGTGACCGGTGTGCACCAATACACAGCCAAACATGCCAATAGCAATGCCCGGTCGCAGCAACACCTCAAGCACCGTGCGCAGGCGTGACGGACGATGCGGCGCCAGACTGGGTAGCGTGAACATTTGAAATACCAGCGTCACCACGCCAACCGCCGCAGCTGCGAAAAACGCACTGCGCCAGCCAAACTGACCGCCGAGATAACTGCCCAATGGCACCGCGACCACGGTCCCCACGGCGATCCCGCTGAAGATGATCGACAGCGCACGCGGCAGCAGCGCCGCCGGCACCAGGCGCATCGCCACGGCCGCCGCCATGCTCCAGAATCCGCCCAGAGCTATGCCCAAAAGGATGCGCATGATCAGCAATACTGCGAGGCTGGACGACAACGCGACCAGCAGATTCGATGCGATCATCAGTGCCGAGAAACCGAGCAAGACCAGGCGCCGATCAAGGCTGCGCGTCAACCCGGGCACCAGTAATCCGGCAAACAGCGCGACCACCGCAGTCACCGTCACCGCTTGCCCGGCCAGCGCTTCGCTGACGCCGAGATCGAGCGCCATCGGCGTCAGCAGGCTGGCCGGCAGATACTCCGCCGTGAGCAGACCAAACACGCCCATCGCCAGTGAAAACACCGCCATCCACGCAGGCACCAGCGGCTCCCCGTCAGTTCGCCCATCACCTACACGTTCATTCATTTCAAGACTCCCTCGGACATTTCGAGAGGGCAGTCTATTGGCGGCAAACCGGATGATCTATGATGCGCAGTCTTGAACTTTTGATCGAAACCCCGAATATGAGCAGCATTGATTCCTTCTCTGTGTCCTCAGACCTCATCACCGAGTTGCTGCGCAGCATGCGTCTGCGTGGCGTGCAATATCGTCGGATCCACGCCGGTCCGCCGTATGGTCTGGGTTTCAGCGACAAATCGGGCCATGCGTATTTCCACTTCGTTGCCGCTGGATCGACGGTATTGCGACTGGAGGACGGCAGCCTGTACGAGTTGTCAGCAGGCAATGCGGTATTCATTGCTCATGGTGCCGCGCACCAGTTGCTGTCACACGCCGGAGCTGAAGTGCAGGACATTGACAGCGCCGTCGCCGCGCCACTCGGCGATACGGTCTGCGCGATGCAGGTCGGGCACAGCGCCGATTCGCCCGATAGCGCCCTGCTCTTCAGTGGCTGTATGGAGTTCGAACTCGGCAGCCTGCAAGGCCTCGGTCGGCTGATGCCGGGTCTTATGCTGATCGACGCCGGCGGCCAGCGTTATCCGGGACTTATGCCAATCCTTGCGACCATGGAACGCGAAGTCAGCGCAGCGCGCATTGGCTTCGCCGGCATTCTCGCGCGCCTTGCCGACGTAGTGGCGGCAATGATTGTTCGCGGCTGGGTCGAATGCGCTTGCGGCAATGCCTCCGGTCTCGTCGCCGCCCTGCGCGACCCTCGCCTGGCGCAGGCCTTGCTGGCCCTGCACCAACAACCGGGGCGCGACTGGAGCGTCGCCGAACTGGCAACGCTGTGCAACACCTCACGCTCGGTCTTCGCCGAACGCTTCCAGAGCACCCTCGGCACCCCGCCGCTGCGCTACGCCACCGAACTGCGCATGCGCCTGGCCAGTCAGTGGCTGACCCTGGAAAGACTGCCGATCGAAGAAGTGGCGCAGCGCTTGGGCTACACCTCCCAAGCGGCGTTCAGTCGTGCGTTCAAGCGGATAACAGGAAGCTCACCGGGAGCGAGTCGGCGCCAGCGCGCACTATAAGAATTGCATTAACAGAGCGGCAATGAATCCGAGCCGCCCTCACCGCTGGATTTTGTCCAGCCCCGCGCCCACCCGCTCAGCAGCCTGCAAATCCCCACGCGCCTCCAACTCCTGCGCCATTCGCCGCAACTGCTCAATCGTCAATCCCACATTCAGACTGATCTTCAAATGCGACTCCAGCTGTGATTCCACCCCAGCCATCGCTGCCAGCGCACCAACAGTTGCCAGTTCCCGATCCGTCCATGCCAGGTTGTCGCGGGCGAAGATGTCGCCGAACAAGTGCACTTTCAGAAACTGATCGATCGCCGGGGCGAATTCGAACAGTGGGCCGGACACTGGCGCACCGACCAGACGGGTCTGATTGTCGGTGCCGAGTTCGGTGAGCGCATATCCCGACGGAACCGGACCCGGCTCGCGTCCCGGCACGTCTTCGATGCCCCGCGCGGCGCGTTCCTGCAAAACCTTCATCAGCAATGACAAGGCGTTAAGGCTGCGTGGGAACCCGGCGTAGGCGTACAGCTGCACCAGAATTTCCTTGGTTTCGCTGATGCTCAGCCCGGCATCGAGACCACGATTGAGTGCGTCGCGCAGACGCGGCATGTCGCCGATTGCAGCGTTGGCGGCAATCGGGGCGATCGCCAGTTGTTCAGGCGTCAGAGGCTGTTCTTTCATGATCGGTTTCTCCGGTGATCGGGAAGGATTGGCGCAGAGGGGATTGACGCAGGCTGCACTGGCGAGGACCGCGCAGCCGAGGGCGACGATGCGCAGAAGACGTCCTTGATTTAACGATTTCTGGTTCATCAATGACTCTCCTCACTCATGCAGAGTGAACGTCACCCGCACATCGCCGCGCCCCAAGACTTCGGCCAAGTCCTGCGGGCGTTCGATGCGGCCAAGACGCGAATAGCGGTAGGACGAATCGAAGGTTTTGTAGAAGACCACCAACGTATCGTCGCCATACAAAAGGAAATCGCCGTTGTGGATCGTGCTCGGCCGGAAGGGCTGGGTGGGCAATGGCGGCTGCACGGTGGCGTATTTTTCATTGCCGTGCAGGTCGGTCATTTCCAGGCTCAGCGGCAATCGCGTGAGCAATTGCCGCGTACTCGGGTTGTCATCCAGAGCAATGGCAAAACGCTGTTCTCCGACGGTCATCCACATCCTGCTGGCCTCCATAGCGGTCGGTGCAGACAGAGCAACGGGCAGCCATGCCATCAGTACGAATCCCTTCCAGCCGTTGGCAAAAAACCGCATCGCTTTGCTCCGTCGCGTTGAAAGTTACTTCAGGTTGCTCTTGAAGAACTGCGTCAGCTTGGCAAAAGGAATCAGCTCGACCCGGTCGTACAGATCGACATGGCCGGCATTCGGCACGATCACCAGTTCTTTCGGCTGCCCCGCCAACCGGAACGCCTCTTCGCTGAACTCACGGGAGTGCGCGTCGGCACCGGCAATAAACAACATCGGGCGCGGCGAGATGCTCTCGATATCGACGAACGGATAGAAGTTCATGAACTTGGTGTTGCTGCTCAGCGTCGGACGCGTGGTCTGTTGCGGCGTCGAGCTGGCCGGGGTGAATTCGCCGCGCGGGGTGCGGTAGAAATCGAAGAATTCACGCTGGATCGGGTGGGTGTCGGCTTTCAGTTCCAGCACCGTGCCGCCGGTGTATGCGACCTTGCCGCCAGTGAACTCGGCGTAACGCTGCTCTGCCGCTTGCGCAATGATCTGCTTGCGCTGCGCAAGGCTTTGCGAGTGCTTGAGGCCATCACGGTTGGCCGCGCCCATGTCGTACATGCTGACGGTGGCGATGGCTTTCATGCGTGGGTCGATTTTCGCCGCGCTGATCACGAAGCTGCCGCTACCGCAGATGCCCAACACGCCGATGCGCTCGCGGTCGATGAATGGCCGTGTGCCGAGGTAATCGACAGCCGCGCTGAAGTCTTCGGCATACATGTCCGGCAACACCGCGTTGCGCGGCGCGCCCTCGCTTTCGCCCCAGAACGACAGATCCAGCGACAGGGTGACAAAGCCCTGCTCCGCCAGTTTCTGTGCGTACAGATTGGAGCTCTGCTCCTTTACCGCGCCCATCGGATGACCAACGATAATCGCCGCGCTGCGCGCTGCCGGGTCGAGTCCTTTAGGGACAAACAGGTTGCCGACCACGGTGAGTTGATATTGATTTTTGAAGCTGACCTTTTGCACGGTCACCTTGTCGCTCTTGAAGAAATTGTCGGCACCGTGGGACATGTCAGCTCCGAATGCAGTAAATGAACTCAGGAGAAACCCGAGCAGTATGAACAGTCGTTTCATGGGGGCGTCCTTGATCGAGAAGCCAGGCGTGGCCGGGATGAAGGTATTGTTGCGCACGCTCGAGACTTTGATTAGCTAATGAGTGCTTAATGCGGTTATAAACACTGCTAATCAATAAATCTGAGCATTGCCCCATGGCCAAACCCAATTTCAACGACCTGCTCGCCTTCGTCACCGTGGCCCGCACAGGCAGTTTCACCCGCGCGGCGGTGCAACTGGGCGTGACGCAATCGGCGGTGAGCCAGGTAGTCTCGGCGCTGGAAGCGCGTCTGAAAATTCGCCTGCTGACCCGCACCACACGCAGCGTGTCACTGACGGCGGCCGGCGAACGTTTGCTGCACACCGTGGGTCATCGTTTCGATGAGATCGAAGCCGAACTGGACGCGCTGACCGAGTTGCGCGACAAGCCTGCCGGTACGGTGCGCATCACCTGCGGCGACAACATCATCAAGACCACTCTGCTGCCCAAGCTGACGCCACTATTGCTTCAATACCCGGACATCAAGCTCGAGTTCGATATCAACTACGGTTTCCGCGACATCGTTGCCGACCGCTTCGATGCCGGCGTGCGTTTCAGCGATACCGTCGCCCAGGACATGATCGCCGTACCGATCGGCCCGCCGCTGCGCATGGCCGTGGTCGCTTCGCCCGGCTACTTTGCCCGGCATCCCGCCCCGCAACATCCGCGCGATCTGGCGGCACACCGTTGCATCGACATCCGTTTTCCGACCTACGACGGTGTCGATGCCTGGGAATTCGAGCGGCAGGGCAAAAAGCTGAAAGTGCGGGTCGACGGCCAACTGGTGTTCAACTCCACCGTGCACATTGCCGACGCCGCTGTGAACGGGCTGGGGATTGCCTACCTGCCTGAAGACGAGTTCGGTGCGCATCTGGCTGAAGGGCGTTTGGTCAGAGTGCTGGAAGACTGGTGCGAACCGTTCGGTGGCTTCCACCTCTACTACCCCAGCCGCCGCCAACCATCGCCGGCGTTTTCACTGGTGGTGGATGCGTTGCGAGTGGAGAGAGATCCAGCCCCGTTGTAGGAGCGAGCCTGCTCGCGATAGCGTCGGCACATCCAATAGAGTAAGTGCCTGACCCAGCGCTTTCGCGAGCAGGCTCGCTCCCACATGGGATTTGTGAATCGATTGATTTCCGGGATGTGACGCAAATCCCTGTGGGAGCGAGCCTGCTCGCGAAGGCGCCAGACCAGGCACATCATCTCTGCATGCCAGCCCCGCGACACCCTCACAACTTCGGCACGTCCCCGGTCGCCTCGGCAATCGTCGCCAAGGTTTCCTCCATGCTGGCGATGTCTTCTTGCAGCTTTTGAAAAACCAGATCCAGCGACTCGGGAGCGTCCACGGTCTGATGGCCACGCAGCGACTCGACGCTGGCGCTCTCCACGTGCTGGAGAATGTCGACACTTTCTCGCAGTGCCAACAGCTGATCGAAGATCGCGACAATCTGCGCCTGGCTGCGGGTACTCATCATTTCCACCCAAGCCTGGCAATGATTTCACGGCGATACGGCGTGTCGATCTGCGCCGGCACCTGTTCGATATAGTCGCGCGCTTGTTCGTGCGCTGCGCCGCTCAACCCGGCCAGATAAGAAACTGCGTCGTCGACATTCGGCACCAGGCCTTCGATGTTCTTGAATCTGCCGGGCAGCGCCGTCCAGATCACCGCATCGAGTTGCCGAGGAATTGCCCATTCAGCAAGCACGCCCATCGCCGAGGGACCGACGGTGAAGCTGCCGATGCCATCCTCCCTGCCCTCCGGCACGCCTTCTCGAATACGCAGGAGTTCACGGGCCTGATCGAGATCGGTCACGTCGAGGACCGACCACAGCACTTTGCACGGCGGCGCGTTCGCGCTTATGGCTGTAGTCAACTCGCCAGTGTCACTGACGCGAACGAAGTCGATCGGTACCTGCGGCCCGTCGGCAAACCACTCGCTGGCCAGCGGCAAGCCGTCCGACTTCCAGATCAGCGAGCCCCATCCCAGACATGCAATGACCATAAATCAGACCCTTCTGAAGAAACGATGAACACAGAAAAGAACAGCCTGATCAGCCTTTGGTTTTTCGCGGGTCGGCTGCGCGCGGAAAGGTGCGTTCTTCCTGGATCGTCCCGTCTTCTTTATGGATTTTCAGCGAGGCGGTTTTGTCTTGGAGGTAGTCGCTGGCGATCTGGGTGATCTCGGCTTTGGTTGCAGCCGTTTTCGAAGCACGCTGCGCGCCCTCTTTGACCAGTTCCCAGCGCTGCTGGTTTTTGTTGATGTGGTAGTTATCCATTCCTTCACCTCTGACGTGAATATGTGACCGGTAATGGATTGACCTTGGCCGGTTCAGAGAGTTTGAAAGAATTGAGCCCGACTCAATACGCGAATTCGTGCCCCAATTCGCTCTCCATCCACGCCAGAAAGCGCCTGACCCGTGGAAAGCTCGAATGCGCTTTGGGGAATACCAGATGGTGCGCAGCCACCGCAGCACTCAGAGATTCAGGCGCTACTTCAACCAGCGTGCCCGCGGCCAGATACTTTTGCGCCAGCAATGTGCTTTCCAGTGCGAAACCCAAGCCATGACTCGCGGCTTCCAGCGACATGTATGAACGATCGAAGCTCAATGCGTAAGGCCGTTCCGGACGCGCCAGACCATGCTGGGCAAACCATTGCGGCCATTTGAGCAGAGTGGCTTCCGACAGAATCAGATCGCACTCCAGCAGATCCGACGCGCCGCGTACCGGGCGTTGCGCGAGCAGTTTCGGTGAGGTCAGCACCGCGAACGTCTCGTTCCTGACCGTGCGCACCTCATAGCTTGGCCAGTTCGGCAGACCATGGCGGATATCGACGTCGATCTTGTCGCGACTGAAGTGCAGCGATTCATAGGAGCACGACAGGTTGATCTGAATGTCCGGATGACTGGCGCGAAACGCTTCCAGGCGCGGCATCAGCCAGAGCAGGCCGAAGCTTGGCGATGAGTGCAAGCGCAGGCAATCGAGGCTGACATCGCTGGCCGCACGCTCGGTGGCAACGGCGAGGCTGTGCAGAATCCCGGAGACTTCCTTGAGGTACTGCTCGCCGACCGGCGTCAGCGAGACGCCCCGAGCAGCGCGAACGAATAATTGCCGGCCGATCATCCCTTCCAGTTTCGCCAGTTGATGGCTGACTGCCGAGGGTGTCAGGTCCAGCACTTCCGCCGCTCTGGCGACGTTGCCGAAGCGCGCGGTTTGTTCGAAGGCCTGAATTGCTTTCAGCGGTGGCAGGATGATCGATCCCTCAGTGTCTGAGCGCATGGTGACTCCGTGGTGATTTCTTGTGATGTACGGACCGGTTTCATTCAAGCATTTGCGAAACGGCCTGACGAGTGCTGAATTTTTTTCAGCATTGAGTGACTTCCGCGTTATTGCTCACGCCCGCCACGGAGGACAAGCTGAGTCATCGGTTACTTACACACCGACCCAATAAAAACAATTCGAGGGAATCCTCCATGCTTCTTCAAGGCAAAGTCGCAATCATTACCGGTGCCGCATCTGCCCGTGGCATTGGCCGCGCTACCGCCAGCACATTTGCGCAACACGGCGCTCGCGTGGTCATCCTCGATCTGGATGCCTCCGCAGCACGTGACGCCGCCGCAGCACTGGGCGAAGGTCATCTGGGCCTGGCGGCCAACGTGGCCGACGAAGCGCAGGTTCAGCAAGCCGTCGCCGCCATCATCGAGCACTTCGGGCGCATCGATATTCTCGTCAACAACGCCGGCATCACCCAGCCACTGAAGACTCTGGATATTCGCCCTTCGGACTACGACAAGGTGCTGGACGTCAGCCTGCGCGGTACTTTGCTCATGTCCCAGGCGGTGATTCCGCTGATGCGTCAACAGTCTTCCGGCAGCATCGTCTGCATGTCGTCTGTGTCTGCCCAGCGCGGCGGCGGCATCTTCGGCGGCCCGCATTACAGCGCGGCCAAGGCCGGTGTGCTGGGGCTGAGCAAGGCCATGGCGCGGGAATTGGGGCCGGACAATATCCGCGTCAACTCCATCGCTCCCGGCCTTATTCACACCGACATCACCGGCGGCCTGATGCAGGATGACCGCCGCCACGCCATCATCGAAGGCATTCCGCTGGGGCGCCTCGGTCAAGCGCAGGACGTCGCCAACGCCGCGCTGTTTCTGGCCAGCGACCTGTCCGCTTATCTGACCGGCATCACCCTCGATGTGAACGGCGGCATGCTGATTCACTGAGTAACTCTGGGCGGGCCTGCGTGGCCCGTGCGGTTCTGGATCGATGACGCAGCCGGGCCTGATGGCCTGGCGGTCAATAAAAACAAGAGATCAGACCATCATGACTACCCTGTCGCTCGAAGCGGTTTCGACCGTGCGCTCTTCTGCCTATCGCAAAACGGCCTGGCGGCTGATGCCGTTCCTGATGCTGTGCTACCTGTGCGCCTATCTGGACCGGGTCAACGTCGGTTTCGCCAAGCTGCAAATGATGAACGATCTGGCCCTCAGCGAAACGGTCTACGGACTGGGCGCGGGGGTGTTTTTCATCGGCTATTTCCTCTGCGAAGTGCCCAGCAACATCATCCTGCACAAGGTCGGCGCGCGAGTGTGGATTGCGCGGATCATGATCACCTGGGGCATCGTCTCGGCCCTGTTCGCCTTCGTTGAAACCGCCTGGCAGTTCTATGCCCTGCGCTTTCTGCTGGGGATCGCCGAAGCCGGTCTGGCGCCGGGCCTGCTGCTCTACCTCACCTACTGGTTTCCGTCCTATCGGCGAGCGCGCATGACCGTGTTGTGGTTTATCGCCATTCCGCTGTCAGGTATGGTCGGTGGCCCGCTGTCGGGCTGGATCATGAACCACTTTGCCGGTGTGCACGGCTGGGCCGGCTGGCAGTGGATGTTCGTTCTGGAAGCGGTGCCCACCGTGGTCGTCGGCCTGCTGGTGCTGAGTTATCTGAAGGACGGCGTGCATCAGGCGACCTGGCTCAATGACGACGAAAAAGCCTTGATCACTCGCGAGCTGGCCGAAGACGACCAGCAGAAGGTCACCCACGCCTCGGTCGGCGAGTTCATTCGCGACCGGCGCTTGTGGCTGCTGGCGGCGATCTACTTCTGTGTGGTCATGGGCCAATATGCGATCACCTTCTGGCTGCCGACACTGGTGCGCAATGCAGGGGTTTCCGACCCGCTGCACATCGGTTTCCTGACCAGCCTGCCCTATCTGTGCGCCATCGCCGCCATGCTCCTGGTCGGCCGCAGTGGCGACAAACATCGCGAGCGCCGCTGGCACCTGATCGTGCCGATGATCGCCGGTGCGATCGGCTTGAGCCTGGCAGCAATGATGGGCGGCAATCCGACCTTGTCGATCCTCAGCCTGTGCCTGGCCGCCTCCGGCATTCTCTCCGCCACCTCGTTGTTCTGGATGCTGCCCACCACGCTGCTTGGCGGGGTGTCTGCGGCGGCCGGCATCGCCGCGGTCAACAGCTTCGCCAACCTCGCCGGGTTCTGCTCGCCTTATCTGATCGGCTGGATCACCACCCTGACCGGTTCCAGTGCCATCGGCATGTACCTCATCACCGGCGTGCTGTTCCTCGGCGCCAGCCTGGTCCTGCGTATTCCCGCCGCTTTGGTCAATCGTTGAGTCAACGGAGTTTCATCATGACGACTAATCTTGCACACGCTGCATCGCTGAGCCTGACCCAGCGCGCGCACAACATTCGCCGCCATGCACTGCGCATGGGCCAGGTTCAGGGCCAGGGCTATGTGGGCCAGGCCCTCGGCGCGGCTGACCTGCTGGCGGTGTCTTACTTTCATGCGATGAATCATCGCCCCGCAGATCCCGAATGGGAGCAGCGCGATCGCTTCTATCTCTCCATCGGCCACTACGCCATCGCGCTGTACGCAGCGCTGATCGAAGCCGAGATCATTCCGCTCGACGAGCTGGAAACCTACGGTTCGGATGACAGCCGCCTGCCGATGTCGGGCATGGCCGCCTACACCCCGGGGATGGAAATCACCGGCGGCTCACTGGGTCAGGGCCTGGGCATCGCGGTCGGCGCCTGCCTGGGCCTCAAGCGCAAAGGCTCGGCCTCGTTCGTCTACAACCTGCTGTCCGATGGCGAACTCAATGAAGGCTCGACCTGGGAAGCGGTGATGTCGGCGTCGCACTGGCAGCTCGACAATCTGATCGCCATCGTCGACGTCAATAACCAGCAGGCCGACGGTTACTCCAGCGAGATTCTCTCGTTCGAACCCATTGTCGATCGCTGGCAAGCCTTCGGCTGGTTCACCCAGCGCGTCGACGGCAATGACCTCGACGCCCTGGTCGCTGCATTCGATGCCGCGCGCAATCACCCCGGCGGGCAACCGCGCGTGATCATCTGCGACACGAAAATGGGCAAAGGCGTGCCGTTTCTGGAGAACCGGGAAAAGACCCACTTCATTCGCGTCGAAGAGCACGAATGGGACCTGGCACTGAGCAACCTTGAAGAAGGAAAAGAACAATGAGCAACGCCGCCAACACTGCGCCTTCGACTGCTACTGGCGCGCCGGTGAAAAAGCGCCTGACCACCTCGGCGATGATTGCCTCGATTGCCTCCGAGGGTCAGGCGACCCGTTCGGCACCGTTCGGCCATGCGCTCGCGGCGCTGGCAGACCAGCGTGCGGACATCGTCGGTCTCTCGGCTGACCTGTCCAAGTACACCGACCTGCACATTTTCGCCAAGGCGCATCCCGACCGTTTCTATCAGATGGGCATGGCCGAACAGTTGATGATGAGTGCGGCCGCGGGCATGGCGCGTGAGGGTTTCGTGCCCTTCGCCACCACCTACGCGGTGTTCGCCTCGCGGCGTGCTTACGACTTCATCTGCATGGCCATCGCCGAGGAAAACCTCAACGTCAAAATCGTCTGCGGCCTGCCCGGCCTCACCACGGGTTACGGGCCGAGCCACCAGGCCACCGATGATCTGGCTATTTTCCGCGCCATGCCCAATCTGATGATTGTCGACCCGTGCGATGCGCTGGAAATCGAACAGGCCGTGCCGGCCATCGCCGCTCACCAAGGCCCGGTCTATATGCGTTTGCTGCGCGGCAATGTGCCGTTGGTGCTGGACGAGTACGGTTATAAATTCGAGATCGGCAAGGCCAAGACCCTGCGCACGGGCAACGACGTACTGATCATCTCCACCGGGCTGATGACCATGCGCTCACTGGAAGCGGCCAAGCAATTGCAGGCCGACGGCATTGATGTGGCCGTGCTGCACGTGCCGACCATCAAGCCGCTGGATGAGCAAACCATTCTCGCCGAAGCACGCAAATCCGGGCGTCTGGTGGTCACCGCCGAGAACAGCTCGATCATCGGCGGTTTGGGTGAGGCGGTGGCCGGGTTGTTGTTGCGCAATGGCGTGACGCCCACCTTCAGACAGATCGCGTTGCCCGACGCCTTCCTCGACGCCGGCGCCCTGCCGACGCTGCATGATCGCTACGGCATTTCGACGCCGGCCGTTTGCGCGCAGATCAAAGCCTGGCTGTAACTCCACCGTGAGCGGCGCCTCCATCCGAGGCGCTCGTTCATTCGCAACCAGGAGGCAGAACGTGAAAGCACCTGAACTGCTGGATCCCGACTTCAAAAGCTTTTTAACCCCCGGCGCAGAAGCCTGGACGTTGGAAACGCTGCCCGCGATCAGGGAGCGTGTTCACGCGACATTCAAATCCCGAGAACAAGCGCGCGGTGAAAGCCAATGGATAAAGTCCCAGGACGGTGAGGATTTGCGCCTGTGTCTTTACCGGCCCGCCGCCGCAGCACCGGACGGTAATTTTGCGGTGATCCTGTACATCCACGGTGGAGGTTTCGTCCTCGGTTGCCCCGAAATGGCCGATGACTATCTGGCTGACCTCGCCGAAGCACTTAAGGCGATCATCGTCGCCGTCGATTACCGTCTCGCGCCAGAGCACCCCTTCCCTGTTCCTCTGGAGGATTGCTACACGGCCCTAGGCTGGGTCTTCGCCCACCAGCAAACGCTCAATGTTGACGCCGACAAAGTAATCGTCATGGGCCACAGTGCCGGCGCCGGGCTGGCAGCAGCGCTGGCCATTGTGGCGCGGGATCGCGGCGAGTATTCCATCGCCAGTCAGGTGCTGGTTTATCCGATGCTCGATCACCGTTCGGGCAGCGCAGCCTCGCCTCAGCAGAACAGCACGACCGGCGTGATTGGCTGGCCAGCGCAAGCCAACCAGTTCTGCTGGGAGTGCCTGCGCGCTGACCAAGCGCTGGATGATCTGCCAATTGGCTGGTTTTCGCCGGCCCTGCAAGACGATCTGCGTGACTTGCCACCGACGTTTCTGGCCGTCGGCGCGCTGGATCTGTTTCTGGAAGAGGACGTTGCATTTGCCCTGCGCCTGTCGCGCGCCGGGGTTGCCGTCGAACTGCATGTCTACCCTGGGGCGCCACATATGTTTGATCAGTGCCCCGGCAGCGTTAGCGATCAGTCTGCGCTGGATATCGTCCGATCACTTCGGCGATCGATAGCTAGCGCATTAACTGCTGAGGGATAGAAAGAACAGCTGAAACGGTACAACGGGATTTCTTATACAAAGCCTTCCTCCCCTTCTACGCTTTTTGATTAATACCTTCGCAGACAGGCAACTGCGGAGGGTGGCCTGCGCTTTGAGAAATTCAATATCGCTTAGCCATCACCCTCGGCGATTCCGCCCGGATGTTTTCCAGCGTCTCTTTGGATAATGTCGAAACCGACACATTTTGTTGCACCCAAAAACCGCTTGGATCCAACGTCCCGACAAACGGTAACGACCTGAATAGAACAGATTTTCAAATAGATAAACGTGGGCAAATGGCCCATCCATACGCTCGTCAAAAATCAGGCAGCCCCATCCGACACTCCCTATCTATGGTTTTAAAACCATCCGTGGACGTCCGCCCCACCCATTTACAGGGAGTAGTAATGGACAACATCGTCATTGCCGACAAAGCCAATTCTCAGCTCACTGCCCAGAACTGGGGCAATGTTCAGCTCAGTCAGCCTTCAGTTGTACAAATGCCGGTTAGGCCCGATCAATTGGCGTCGACCAGTCGCAGCGGTCAGGATTTGATCGTCAATCTGAAGTCTGGCGAGCAAATCAAAATCTCCAATTTCTTTGTCACCAGCCCTGACGGCGTGCCCAATGACATTGTCTTTCAGGGTGACGACGCGACGCTGTGGCAGGCGCGCTACAGCGCCGAGCCGTTTAATGGCTTTACCTTTGACGAAATCAATTCGCTGGACGAGCTGATCGCTGGCGTCGGTGTGGTGGATGGGGCGACGCCGGCCTGGGCGATTGCCGGGCTTGGCCTGTTGGGCGCGGGTGGTGCGGCGGCCGCTGCCGGCGGAAGTGGCGGCGGCGGAGGGGGTGGCGGTGGTGACGCGACGCCTCCTGCGCCCGCGACCGGATTAACCTTGTCGGCCGATGGCCGGGTGCTGAGTGGTTTTGGCGAAGCTGGCAGTGTCGTTCAGGTACGCGATGCAGCCGGCAACCTTTTGGGTTCCGGAACCGTTGGCGTCGATGGCAGTTTCCAGGTCGACCTGGGTACGCCGCAGAACAATGGTCAGCCGCTCGACGTCACGCTCACCGACCCTGCGGGCAACGTTTCGACACCCGGTACGGTCACTGCGCCGGATACCACCGCGCCCACCGCGCCTGGCAACCTCGCTGTGAGCGCCGATGGCACGCAACTCGGCGGCACCGGTGAAGTCGGCTCGACCATCCAGGTGCGCGCCGCCGATGGCAGCCTGCTCGGCAGCGCCGTGGTTGCGGCCGATGGCACCTTCAGCGTCGTCCTCAGCCCCGCGCAAACCGGCGGTCAGCCGCTGACAGTGAATGCCACCGATGCCGCAGGCAACACCTCGACCGGCGCAACGGTCAGCGCGCCGGAGATCGTCGAACCGACGACGCCAGGCAATCTTGGTTTGAGCAGCGACGGCAGCCAACTGACCGGCACCGCCCGGGCCGGCACCACGATCGAAGTCCGTGCCGCCAACGGCGAATTGCTCGGGCGTGCGGCGGTGGCTGCTGACGGCACTTTCCTGCTGACGCTGACTCGTGCACAGGCCAACGGTGAAACCTTCAGTGTCGTGGCAGTCAACAGCGCCGGTGCGCAATCGCCGGCCATCACCTTCAATGCGCCGGACATCACCGGCCCCGCCGCTGCGACGGATCTGGCCGTGAGCAGCGATGGCCTCTCGGTCACCGGCCGTGGCGAACCCGGCAGCACAGTCGGCGTCACCAATGCCCAAGGCACACTGCTGGGGACAGCTCTGGTCGCCGCCGATGGCTCGTTCACTGTGCAACTCAACGCCGCGCAAATCGATGGTGAGGCGCTGAGCGTGCAGGTCACCGACGCCGCTGGCAACCCTTCGCCAGCAGCGACCGTTATCGCTATAGATCTCGATGGCCTGACTCAACCCAGCGACATCGCGGTGAGCATCGATGGCACGCAGTTGAGTGGGCGCGGCCAGGTCGGTTCGACCGTAACGGTGCGCGACGCCAACGGCAATGTGCTCGGCACGGCCGTGGTGGCGGCGGACGGCACGTTCAGCCTGCAACTGAGCAGTCCACAGAACAACGGCGAAACACTGCAGATCAGTGCCAGCGACGCCGCTGGCAACACCTCCGCGCCGCTGAGCTACGTCACACCTGACACCCAAGGGCCGACGGCCGTCTCCGATCTCGCGCTCGACGCTCAGGGGCAGACGCTCACCGGTAAGGGTGAGTTGGGTGCGTCAGTCACCGTGCGCGATCCGGCCGGCAATATCATCGGCACCGGCACGGTGGGTGCCGACGGTAATTTTACCGTTCCACTTTCCACACCACAGACCGATGCGCAACAACTGCAAGTGATCCAGACCGATGCGGACGGCAATCCTTCGGCGCCGGTCAACGTGATCGCACCCGATCTGACCACGCCGGTTGCCGTGACCGATGTAAGCATTTCCGCCAATGGCGCCGTGGTCTCCGGCGCGGGTCAGATCGGTGCGACCGTTACTGTCGCTGACACCAATGGGACCGTGCTGGGAACAGCTGTCGTCGGCAGCAACGGCCGGTTCGAAGTCACCCTGTCCTCGCCACAAACCAATGGCCAGAACCTCAGCGTCGTGCAGACCGATGGCTCGCCGTCGGGCTCGCTGGCAGTTCCAGTTGAAGCGCCGGATATCCAGGCCCCAACGGCTCCTTCGGATCTGACGCTGAATGCAGGTGGCACTGAACTGAGCGGCACCGGCGAACCCGGTGCCACCGTGTCGGTCAAGGATTCGGCCGGCAATGTGTTGGGCACCGCGATCGTCGACGGCAGCGGCGCCTTTACAGTGCCGCTGAACAGCCCGCAGATCGAAGGCCAGCAACTGCAAGTCAGCCAATCCGATGGCGTGAACGTTTCTCCCAGCACACCACTGACGGCGACGGACACCACCGCGCCGCTGGCGCCGGACAATGTCGTGCTCGCCAGTAACGGCGTGACCTTGACCGGCACCGGGCAAGCGGGCAGCACCGTAACCGTCAGCGCGCCCGACGGCACGGTGCTCGGCACTACGGTGGTCGCCAGCGACGGCAATTTCAGCGTCAACCTGAGCCCGGCTCAGCTCGACGGTCAGGTGCTGAACGTGATCCAGACCGACGCGAGCGCCCTGCCCTCGCCGGCCACGCCGGTCACCGCACCGGACATCACCGCCCCGCCTGCACCGACCGGGCTGGTCGTCGATCCTTCGGGTGCCACCGTCACCGGTACCACGCAACCCAATAACACGGTGCAGGTGCTGGATGCCGACGGCAACGTCATCGGCACCGCGACCGCTGACGGCACGGGCGCCTTCACGGTCAACCTCGACACGGCTCAGACCAATGGCGAAGCCTTGCAAGTCGTGGTGTCGGACGGCGCCAACAGTTCGCTGCCAGGCAGCGTTGCCGCGCCGGACAGCACCCCGCCGGCAGCGGTCAGCGATCTCGCGCTCAACCCGGCCGGCACGCAGGTCTCTGGCCTTGCCGAACCGGGCACCACGGTCACCGTCAGCATTGCCGGCGGTGGCGCTGTGCTGGGCACCGTGACGGCCGATGCGGATGGCCGCTTCGTCGTGACCCTCAGTCCACCGGCCGAGCCTGGCGGCAATCTGGAAGTCATCAGCACGGATGGCGGCGGCAATGATTCGCCCGTCGTGCCGCTGGCAGGACTGGACGGTAGCCAGGTCGCGACCCCGACCGATCTGGCCTTGAGTGCCGATGGTTTCACCCTGACTGGCGCCGGTACGCCCGGTTGCACCGTAACCGTGACCAGCAGCAGCGGCACGGTGCTCGGCTACGGGCTGATCAACAGCTTTGGCCGCTTCACCCTGTTGCTCAGTAGCAAACAGATCAATGCGCAAGTCCTCCAGGTGACGGCCACCAGTCCCGACGGTGACGTGTCGATTCCGGGCACGGTGACGGCGATCGATGGCACAGCGCCGGACGCGGTGAGCAATCTGGCGCTGAATACCAACGGCACGACACTCACTGGACGCGGTGAGGCCGGGGCGACGGTCACTGTCACCGACGCCACAGGTACCGTGCTCGGTACTGCGCTGGTCGCCAGCAACGGCACGTTCAGCCTGACGCTGACGCCGGCGCAGCTCAATGGCCAGACGCTTACCGCGATCCAGAGCGACGCCGCCGGCAACCTGTCGCAACCCGCCGGCATCATTGCCAGCGATCTGCAACCGCCAGCCGCAGCGACTGGCGTTACGATCAATGACGTCGGCACCGTGGTCAAAGGCCAGGGCGAAGCCGGCAGCACCGTGACCGTGCGCGATGCCGCCGGTAACGTGTTGGCCACCGGCGTGGTCGATCAGAGCGGCAATTTCCAGGTCACCTTGCCCAATGCGCAGAACACCGGCGAAACCCTGCAGGTCACTCTGACCGACGCCAACGGCAACACTTCGACGTCCACTGGTGTGATCACCGTCGACGGCACCCCGCCCGCCGCTGTGCAAAACCCACTGATCAGCGCCGATGGCAGCACCCTCAGCGGCACTGGTGAGGCTGGCGCAACAGTCAATGTCACCACCGCCAACGGCACCTTGCTCGGCAGTGCCGTGGTTGGCGCGGACGGCGCGTTCAGCGTGACCCTGGCGCCAGCGCCGACCAATGGTGAGGCGCTCGCGATCAGCCAGACCGACCCTGCCGGCAATGTCTCGCCGTCGACCAGCGTCAACGCACCCGACATCAGCCCACCAGCTGCACTGACCCAAGTCGCGGTGAATGCTGACGGCGTCACCGTCACTGGTCATGGCGAACCGGGCGCCACGGTGTCTGTGCGCAGCGCCGACGGCACCTTGCTCGGCACCGCGCAGGTCGGCAGTGGCGGCGCGTTCACTGTCACCCTCAACGCAGCACAACTGAATGCCGAAGTGCTGACCGTCACTCAGGAAGATCCGCCGGGCAATGTCTCGACGGCGGTTGAAGTGGTTGCGGTGGATCTGACTGCGCCGGCGATCCCGAGCGGCTTGACCTTGAATGCAGCAGGCGTGCAACTGGCCGGTAACGCCGAGGCCGGCAGCACGGTGACCGTACGCGACAGCCAGGGCAATCTTCTCGGTACCACCACGGCGGCCGCAAACGGCACTTTCCAGATTACTCTCAACAGCCCGCAAACCAACGGCCAGTCGCTGAACGTGACGGCCACCGACGCGGCGGGCAATCCGTCAGCCCCGGCAATCGTCAATGCGGCCGATAGCTCGGCGCCGTTGGTGGCGAGCGATCTGGCGGTGAGCGCCAATGGTGCCACCCTGACCGGCATCGGTGAGGTCGGCGCCAGCGTGGAAGTCCGCGATGCCGGCGGTGTTTTGCTGGGTACTGCGACCGTTGCCAGCAATGGCAATTTCAGCGTCACGTTGTCCCCGGCTGCGGTGGCTGGATCGAATCTTTCCGTGGTGCAGATCGATGCTGCCGGCAACACCGGACCGGCGGCGCCGGTGACTGCACCGGGCAATCTGGCGGAAAGTGCACCGACCAATCTGGCCCTCAGCGCTGACGGCCTGACCCTGACCGGCTCGGCCACCGCCGGCAGCACCGTGAGCATTCGCAATGCCTCGGGCGTGTTGCTCGGCAGCGCGCTGGTGGCGGCCAATGGCACTTTCAGCGTCACCCTCAACGCCGCGCAACTCAACGGTGAAGAGCTGTCTGCCGTGGCAACCTCGAGCACCGGCATTAATTCGTCGCCGACCGACTACACCGCTGCCGATATCGCCGCGCCAACGCCGCTCAGCGAGCTGAGCCTAGCACCGAACGGCACGGCCCTGACCGGGCGCGGTGAAGCCGGCGCCACGGTGACCGTGCTCGGCACCGGCGGAGTGGTTCTCGGCAGCGCCGTGGTGGCGGCCAATGGCACGTTCAGCGTCACCCTCAGCCCGGCACAGACCTCTGGCCAGACTTTGAGCCTGAGCCAGGCCGACACCGCCGGCAACGAATCCAACAGCGTCAACCTGATCGCCCCGGACCTGCTCGCGCCCAATGCGCCGGCGGCGCTGGTGGCAAGCACTGACGGCACCTTGCTGTCGGGTACCGGTGAGGCCGGCACCACGGTCAACGTGTACAACGCCGCCGGGGCGCTGGTCGGCACCGGCACCGTGAGTATCGACGGCACCTTTGCGATCACCCTGACCACGCCGCAAGCCAACGGTCAGGCGCTGACCGTGTCGCTGACGGATGCGGCGGGCAACACCTCGGCAGCCACGCCGTTCACTTCGGTCGACAGCACACCGCCAGCGGCCGTTTCGCAACTGAGCATCGGCGGCGACGGCGCAAGCCTGACCGGGCGCGGCGAACCGGGCGCGCAGGTGCGCGTCATCGACAGCGACGGCAACGTGCTTGGCACCGCCGTGGTCAGCGTGACCGGTACCTTCACCCTGCCACTGAACCCGGCGTTGACCAATGCCGAAGTGATCACCGTGGTCCAGGCCGACGCAGCGGGCAACGACTCGCCGGCAGTGAACCTGACCACGCCGGACTTCACCCCGCCTGATCCACTGGACAACGTCGATATCAACTCGTCCGGCGCGCTGGTCATTGGTACTGGCGAACCCGGCGCGACCGTGACCGTGCGCGATGCCAACGGCACTTTGCTCGGCACCAGCGTGGTACTCGGCGACGGCACCTTCAGCGTCACCCTCAATCCGCCGCAGATCAACGAACAGATCCTCAGCGTGCAGCAGGCCGATCCACCCGGCAACGTCAGCGCCCCGGTGACGGTCACCGCCCCGGATCTGACCCCGCCAGCGACGCCGGCCGATCTGCAACTGAATGCCGATGGCGGCCTGCTCACCGGTACCGGCGAAGTCGGCGCCACTGTGCGGGTAACATCGGCGGACGGCACTGAACTGGGCACCGGCACCGTGGGTAGCGATGGTCGTTTCCAGATCACCGTGACTCCGGTGCAAACCAATGGCCAAGCGCTGTTCGTGGTGTTGGCGGATGCAGCCGGCAATGCCTCGCCTGCCGGCACGCTGAGCGCACCGGACAGCACGCCTCCTGCCGCACTGACCGATGTCGAGATCGACGCCAGCGGCAGCCTCATCACCGGCTCCGGTGCGGCTGGCTCGCAAGTGGTCGTCACCAACGCGGTGGGCACCATCGTCGGCACCGGCACCGTCGCGGCCGATGGCAGTTTCAGCGTCATCCTCGATCAGCCTCTGCTCAACGGTGAAGCCTTGTCGGTGATCCAGCGCGATGCGGCGGGCAACCCTTCGCCGATCGTGCCCGTCACTGCGCCGGACATCACCCTGCCCGCTGCGCCCACCGACCTCGTTCTCACCCCTGATGGCCTGACACTGACCGGTACCGGTGAAGCCGGCGCTACGGTGCGCGTGCTCAGCGCGACTGGCACGGTACTGGGCTCGGCAACCGTGACCGCCAATGGCTCGTTCAGCGTGACCCTCAACCCGCCGCAAGTGAACGGTGAGCTGTTGAGCGTCAATCAGACCGATCTGGCATCCAACACATCGCCGGCAGCGCCCGTGCAAGCGGGCGATATCACCGATCCACTGGAGGTGGCCGACCTCAATGTCAGCCAGGACGGCTTGACCGTCACCGGTACCGGCGAGCCCGGCGCAACCGTCACCGTGCTTGACGGCGCGGTGGTGCTCGGCACAGCGACGGTGGCGGCAGATGGCAGTTTCAGCGTCACGTTGTCGGCTGCGCAACTCGATGGCCGCGCGCTCTCGGTCGTGCAGGCCGACGCGCAAAACAACCAGTCCGAGCCCGTACTGGTGGACGCGCCGGACAGCACTGCACCTATCGCACCAACGGTGACATCGCTGACCGGCGCCGGCACCTTGCTCGCCGGGACCGCCGAAGCCGGTAGCACCGTGACTGTGCTGTCCGCCACCGGCACCGTGCTCGGCACAGCGGTGGCATTGAGCGACGGCACCTACACAGTCACGCTGAATCCGGCTCAGGCCAATGGTCAGTTGTTGTCGGTGATCGCGACGGACGAGGCGCAAAACGCATCGCCAGAGCTGCTCTACCCGGCGGCAGATACCACGGCTCCGGATGCCGTCACCGGTCTGACCATCAGCGGCGATCTGAGCCAACTCGCCGGTCGTGGCGAAGCCGGCGCGAGTGTCGAGGTGACCGATGCGCTGGGCAATGTTGTCGGCACCGGCACGGTCGCGGCCAACGGCACATTCCTGATCGATCTGGATCCGGGCATCACTGCCGGCCAGGTGCTGACAGTAAATCAAACAGACGTCGCGACTAATGTGTCCGCAGACGCCGACCTGACTGTTCCGGCAGTGCCAGCCCCGGCTGCGCCGGACAATCTTGTGCTGACAGCCGACGGCGTGACGCTGACCGGCACGGCGGCGATCGGCACCACCATCAATGTCTACGCGCCGGACAACAGCCTGATCGGCACCGGCGTCACCGGCGCGGATGGCACGTTCAGCGTGGTGCTGACGCCTGCGCAAACCAACGGCGAAAGCCTCGAAGTCACCGCCAACACTGCGCTGGGGGGTGCCTCGCTGCCGACTGAAATCACCGCAGGTGACACCTCGGCGCCGGCGCCGCTCAGCGATCTGGCGGTCAATGCCAACGGCACAGTCGTTACCGGTCGCGGCGAAGTCGGCGCGTCGGTGACCATCACCGGCGCGGGCGGCGTGGTGCTGGGCAATGCGACGGTTGGCGCCAATGGCACCTTCAGCGCGCAGCTCAATACCCCGCAGGTCAACGGTCAGGTGCTCAATGCGACACAGACCGATGCGTCCAACAACAGCTCATCCGGCCTTAACGTAACCGCGCCCGACATCACCCCTCCGGCGGCGCCCACGGCGCTGGTACTCAGCGGTGCCGGTCTGGTGCTCGGCGGGCTCGGTGAAGCCGGCGCCACCGTCACCGTGCGCGGTGCTGGCGGCACGGTATTGGGCACGGCGACGGTGGCGGGCAATGGCTCGTTCTCGGTGACCTTGTCATCGGCACAACTCAACGGCCAACAGTTGAGCGTCACGCAGAGTGATGCGGCGGGCAACGTTTCGCCGGTTACCAACCTCAGCGTCGCCGATACCACCGCGCCGGCGCCGCTGAGCAATGTCAGCCTGAACGGCACCGGTCTGGCGGTCAGCGGCACGGGTGAAGCCGGCGCGACCGTCAGCGTGACCAACGCAGCCGGCACCGTCCTCGGCACCGCCGTGGTCAATGCTGGGGGCACCTTCACCGTGCAACTGTCCAGCGCGCAACTGAACGGCCAACAGCTCAACGTCCAACAGGCCGACCCGACGGGCAATCTGTCGCAGGTCTTCAATCTGACGGCCCCTGACGTGCAGGCGCCGATTGCAGCCAGCGGTCTGACGCTCGCTGCCAACGGTCTGACTTTGAGCGGTACGGGCGAAGCCGGTGCGACGGTCAACGTCTACGGCCCGGGCGGCGCGCTGATTGGCACCGCCACCGTAGGCAGTGGCGGCACGTTCAGCTTCAACCTGAACACCGCGCAACTCGACGGGCAGCTGTTGACCGTGCGTCTGGTCGACTCGGCCGGCAACCTGTCGCCCAACGCCAGCCTGACAGCGCCGGATATTACCGCACCCGGCGCGCCGACCGGCGTCAGCGTCAATGGCAGCGGCACCGTGCTCACTGGCGTCGGCGTGCCCGGTTCGACCATCAGCGTACTCGGCGCCGGCGGGGTGGTTCTCGGCACCGCAACCGTCGCCGCCAACGGCAGCTTCTCGGTAACACTGGCCTCGGCGCAGATCAACAGCCAGGTACTCAGCGTCACCCAGGCCGATCCGAGCGGCAACGTATCGGCAGCGGCGACCGCGACGGCGCCAGACCTGACGCCTCCAGCGGCGGCCACCGCGCTGCTGGTCGGTGCCGACGGCCTGACCGTCACCGGTACCGGCGAAGCCGGCGCAACCGTGACCATCAAGTCGGCCAGCGGCACCGTTCTGGGCACCGGCACGGTCAACAACCTCGGCGTGTTTAACGTCACCCTGAGCAGTGCGCAGATCAACGGTGAAAACCTCACCATCAACCTCAGCGACGCACGCGGCAACGTTTCGGTAGCCGCCAACGTCATTGCGCCGGACGTCGACGTTAACGCGCCCGTGGTCGCCAGCGATAACCTCGCCGTCGGCACCGTCACCCTGGTTCCGGTCACCGCGTCGCAGACCTTCAACGACTCGTTTACCACGCTACTGGCCGGATTCTCGAAAACCTTCACCTTCACCGTGGCCGGCGGCACGCGTCTTGATCCGACCCTGACGCTGACCACCAGCAGTCTGATTTCGCTGATCGATGGCGTGGTCTATACCCTGCAAGTCAAGGATGCCAGCGGCAACTGGGTGACTCTGGATGTCAATGGCAGCGGCGGCCTGCTCGACCTGATCGCGCTCGCTGGCCAAGGCGTGCGGGTCGACATCGGTAACCTGCTGTCAGGCGATTATCGACTGACGGTTTCGAGCACCGGCATCGGCGTGCTGACCACGGTCAATACCCAGCTGCAACTGGATGTCAGCAGCCTGACCCAGTTCAACGGCATTGCCGGGCCAGCGGTGACCGGCAACGTCATCACTAACGTCGGTGTCGATGGCACGGCCGATCAGACCGGCCCGGACAACGGCGCGCAGTTGCAGATCTTCAAGAACGGCGCCTGGGTCAGCGCCGGGGCCGGCACCACGGTGCAAGGGTTGTACGGCACGCTGACCATCGACGCCAACGGCAACTACAGCTACAAACCGAACGGCAGTGTCGGCAGCGTCGGCAAGGTCGACGTGTTCAATTATCAACTGGTGCACCCGAACGGTTTGAGCGACACCGCCAATCTGTATGTGCGCATCGACAGCCCGCAAGCCAGCGAAGTGTGGAATGACGCCAACCTTGGCAGCCCGGCACTGGTGGTGGATGCCACAGCGGACATCGCCTCGACTGACGTCACCCTGATCAACCGTGAAGTCACCACCAACTCAGCCCTCGGCACCTTCAATGTGCTGCTGGGCGGCGGCAGCGGTAACTACAACACGGTGGTCGCGGCCGATACCGTCAGTGACCTGACCGTGGTGGTCAATTCGAGCAACCTGTTGGCGCTGCTCGGTTCGATGACGGTGGGCCTGTACAAACTCAACACGGCGACCAACCAGTACGTGCTGGTCAAGAGTTACGGCGGTAACGCCTTGGTCAATCTCGGCGGCGGCAACTACGGGATCAAGTTCGACGACCAGACCGCCGGCAGTTATCAGGTGCGGGTGGCCGTGGGCGGCCTCGGCCTGCTGACCAGCGTCAACACCAGCCTGATCAACGTCGCGACCTACAACAATCAGTTCGTGGTCGGCAGCTACACGCCGGTATCGGGCAATCTGCTCACCGACACCGCTGGCGGCGGCGCCGATGTGTTGGGCTCGGTCTATACCTTGCTCAGCGTGCTGGTCGCTGGGAGTTACGTCGCGCCGGGTTACAACGGCGTCTCGCTGGTCGGCAACTACGGCACCCTGGTGGTCCAGGCCAACGGCAACTACACCTACACGCTCAAGGCCGGCCTGACCGATGCGGTGATCGGCCAGGAAGACACCTTCACTTACCAACTCACCCACCCCAACGGCACCGTGGATACCGCGACGCTGACCATCGACCTGAACAATGCCGGCGCATTCGCCAGCACCGCGTTCTCGGCACTGGCCAGCGATGACCTCGGTCTGGCCCATGCCACTGGCAGTGACTTGATCCAGGGCACCGAGGGCAACGACACCCTCGACGGCTCGCACGGTGGCGCCGTGACCCTGCAAGGTGGCGGTGGCGACGACACGCTGATCATCGCCGATCAGCAGTTCACCTCGGTGGATGGCGGCAGCGGCACCGACACCCTGCTCTGGGCCGGTGGCGACGTGTCGATCAACCTCGGCGATCTGCAGAGCAAGATCCACAACGTCGAGATCCTCGATCTCAACCATTCCAGTGCGGTTGCGCTGACACTGAATCTCAGCGATCTGCTGGCGATCACGTCCTCGGACAACAACACCCTGCTGATCAAGGGTGACGACAGGGACAGCGTGCACATGACCGATGGCTGGGTCGCCGATGGCACGCAACAGGCCGACGGCATCGACTATGTTCAATACACGGCACAGGAGGATCCGAGCCACCACTTGTGGGTACAGAACGGCATTCAAGTGGTTTGAAACAAGACATCAAACGTTGGTCTCTCAACAGTAAGGGAAGTCTGTGGAGTCAGTTTTTCGCCAGAAATGGCCGGTGGTCCTGTTGACCATCGGCCTCTACCCCGCTTTCACCGTCGGCGTTCGCGCCGACGACAACCTCGACAGCAGCTTGCGCAGCATCAGCCCGTCGCAACTGCAACAACCGGCAGGCAATGAAAGCCGTCAGCGCCCTGCCCCTGCTCTGAAAGCATCCGCCGATGCGGACGCGTTGGGGCTGGAACAAGCGGTCAGGCTCGCCGTGGACTGGCACCCACGCATCGGCGAGGCCATCGGCACCCTGTTCCAGCAAGGCGAAGGGGTCAACGTCGCCGAGTCCGGTTATTACCCGCAGGTCACCGGCGGCATCAAGGGTGGCTACACCAGCGGTTACGGCAGCGATGCCGGCAGCCAGTCGGTGAACATTTCCCTGAAACAGATGCTGTATGACTTCGGCAAGGTTTCCAGTTCGGTCGACGCCGCCCGCGCCCGGGTGGCGCGCAGTCAGGCCGGGATTCTGCTGGCGATCGACGACATTGCCCGCGACACCGCCAGGGCCTACATCGAGGTGCAGCGCTATCAGCGTCTGCTCGAGGTTGCGCGCGAGCAGATTCAGGGCATCGGCGGCATCGTTGATCTGGCCAAACAGCGCAGCGACATGGGCGCCAGCACCCGCTCCGATATGGTTCAGGCGCAGTCCCGGGCCGAAGGCGCGACGGCGACGTTGCAGGAATTCAAGGCGCAATACGCACGCTGGCAAGCGACCCTGACCAGTCTGCTCGGACGGCGCACGCCGCCGGCAGTCAGCGACGCCGCCGCGCCGACGTTGACTCAGGCCTGCGACGCCTCGCAGATCTCCGACACCCTGCCCGCCGTCCTCCAGGCCGCCGCGCAACGCACTCAGGCCCAGGCCGAGCTGGCCCAGGCCAAAGCCGAGGCCTACCCGACCCTGTCGCTGCAACCGTCTGTCAACCAATACCTGGACGACCACTACGACGATCAGAACTCGCGCGCCGATCGCACTCAGGTCGGGATCTTCCTCAACCTCGAAGTGCCGATCTATCAGGGCGGTGCGATCAGTGCGCGCAGCCGCGCCGCCGGGCATGCGCTGACCGCAGCGGATTCGGCCGAAGACTTCGCCCGCCTGCAAGCGCGCCAGGGTCTGGCCGAAGCCCAGGCGCAAACCTCGGGCCTGAACCGGCGGCTGCGCTCGCTGGAATTTCGCCAGACCAGCATCACCGAGGCGCGCATGTTGTATGGCCGCCAGTACCTGGAACTGGGCACGCGGCCGCTGCTCGACCTGCTCAACGCCGAGCAGGAAATCCATCAGTCGCGCTTTGATCTGGTCAACACCCAGGCTGATCTGCAACGCCTGCAGATCGACTGCTTCTACAACAGCGGTGCGATTCGCCGGGTCTTCGGCATCGACCACAGCGCCATCCAGAATGTCGAGATCCTGCCATGACCGATGCCAGCATCACTGTTCCCGAACCCGCTGCTGCCGAAGCTCGCGAAGATTATTCACCGTGGCTGGAAGCGGTGTTGAAGGTCGCCCGTCACTATCGCCTCGACGTCTCGCCGGAAAGCGTGCGCCTGGCCTCGGTGCACAGCGAAGGCCGCGTCGAAGAAGTGGTTCGGCACATGGCGCGTCAGGCCGGTTTGAGCGTGAAATTCGCGGTATTCGACAGCAAGAGCCTGAGCCGCTGGCGCACGCCGCTGGTGGTGCAACTGCGTGATGGTCAGGTCGGCGTGCTCGAAAGCATCGGTGAGACCGGAGAGCTGGGCATCTGCTTCAGTGGCGATCAAGGTTTGCAAAGTCGCATGGAGGCTGGCGCGCTCGCCGAACAGGCATTGCGCACGGTGATTCTGCGTCCGACGCAACCGGTGGCGGACGTGCGCACCAACGATTACATCAAGCCCTACGACGAGCACTGGTTCCGGCGCATCGTCCTCACCGATCTGCGGCCCTACAGCCAAGTGATGATCGCCTCACTGGTCGCGAATCTGCTGGGCATGGCCGGGGTGCTGTTTTCCATGCAGGTGTACGACCGGGTGATTCCGGCCGAGTCGCTGCCGACCCTGTACGTGTTGTTCGGCGGGGTGATGCTGGCGCTGCTGTTCGATTTCGTCATGCGCATTCTGCGTCTGCGCATCACCGATGTGCTGGGCAAGCGCGCCGATTTGCGCGTCTCCGATCTGGTCTTCGGCCACGCTTTGCGCCTGCGCAATTCCGCACGGCCGAAATCCACCGGTTCGTTCATTTCGCAATTGCGCGAGCTGGAGCAGATCCGCGACCTGATCACCTCCAGCACCGCCACGGCACTGGCGGACATGCCGTTTTTCCTGCTGTTCCTGCTGGTGTTCTATTTGATCGGCGGGCCACTGGTGCTGATTCCACTGGTGGCGCTGGTGTTCATGTTGCTCCCCGGGATCATCGTGCAACCGCGTCTGGCGCGACTGGCCAATGCCTCAATGCGTGAAGCTGCGCTGCGCAACGCCATGCTGGTAGAAAGTATTCAGGGCCTCGACGACATCAAGGCATTGCAGGCCGAGCAGCGTTTCCAGCAACAGTGGAACCAGTACAACGCCGCCTCGGCGGACAGCAGCCTGCGCCTGCGCACCTTGACCAACAGCCTGGTGGCGTGGACGCAGAACGTGCAAGGCGGAGTGTTCGCAGTGGTCATCGTGTTCGGCGCGCCGATGGTGATTGCCGGCGACCTGACCACCGGCAGTCTGGTCGCGGCGTCGATTCTGTCGTCGCGGATGATGGGGCCGATGGCGCAACTGACCCACGTGCTCACCCGATGGCAGCAGGCCAAGGTCGCGCTCGAAGGCTTGAACCGGATCATGCAGATGCCGGTGGATCATCCCGAGGGCAGCCAGCGCGTGCACCTGCCGGCGATTCGCGGCGACTACCGCATGCGTCAGGCCAGTTTTCGCTACAGCGAGGAATCGACCCCGGCGCTCAACAACATCGACCTGAGCATTCGGCCCGGCGAGCGCATCGCCCTGCTCGGCCGCAACGGTGCTGGCAAGTCGACGTTGCTGCAAGCACTGGGCGGCGCGATGGATCTGAGCAGCGGTGAAACCACTCTGGACGGCATCGCCCTGGCACATCTGGATCCGGCCGATCTGCGCCGCGACGTCGGCCTGCTGTCGCAACAGGCGCGACTGTTTCATGGCACCTTGCGCGACAACATCACCCTTGGCGCCGGTCAGGCCAGCGATCAGGAAATCATCGCCGCGCTGAATGTCACTGGCGCGCTGGACTTTGTTCGGCAGCTGCCCAAAGGCATGGATCACCTGGTGCTTGAGGGCGGCCTGGGTTTGTCCGGAGGTCAGCGTCAAAGCCTGTTGCTGTCACGCTTGTTGATCCGTCAGCCACAAGTGCTGTTGCTCGACGAACCGACGGCCGCGCTGGATGACGTCACCGAGCGTCTGCTGCTGGAAAAACTCGCGAGCTGGACCCAGGGCCGAACGCTGGTGGTTGCCACGCATCGGGTCAGTGTGTTGCAACTGGTCGAGCGGATCATCGTTCTCGACAATGGACGCATCGTCATTGACGACCATCGCGACGCGGCTCTCGCGCGGCTGCGCGCACCGGGGAAAGGAGTGGCGGTATGAAGCCGATGATGACCGACGTGCCGGACCCGATGTCCTACCTCGACGGCCGCGATGAGCGCGCTCTTGCCGGTGGCGCAAAGGTGATCTGGGGTTGCGCGCTGATGCTCGCCTGCTTCATTGCCTGGGCCGCGTGGTTCGAGATCGTCGAGGTCTCGACCGGTACCGGCAAAGTGGTGCCCAGCTCGCGCGAACAGGTGATTCAGTCAATGGAGGGCGGCATTCTTGAGCAGCTCAATGTCAGCGAAGGCGCATTGGTCGAGCGCGGGCAGATACTCGCGCAATTGGACCCGGTGAAGAACCAGTCCAACGTCGGCGAAAGCGCGGCCAAGTACCGCGCGGCGCTGGCCAGCGTCAACCGCTTGCAAGCCGAAGTCAGCGAAAAGCCGCTGACCTTCGACGCATCGCTGCAGGAGTTTCCCGATCTGATCCGCGCCGAAACCGAGCTCTACCAGACCCGGCGCAAAGGTCTGGCAGAAACCCTCGACGGTATTCAGAGCTCGCTGAAACTGGTACGCAGCGAACTGGCGATCACTGAAAACCTGGCGAAAATCGGCGCCTCGAGCCGGGTTGAAGTGCTGCGCCTGACCCGTCAGCGCTCGGAGCTGGAATTGAAGGCCACCGAAGCCCGCTCCGATTACATGGTCCGCGCCCGCGAAGACCTGGCCAAGGCCAACGCCGAAGCGCAGATGCTCGAAGCGGTGATCCGTGGTCGCACCGATTCACTGTCGCGCCTGACCCTGCGCTCGCCGGTGCGCGGCATCGTCAAGGACATCGAGGTCAGCACGATTGGCGGCGTCATTGCGCCTAACGGCCAGGTCATGCAGATCGTACCGCTGGATGAACAACTGCTGATCGAGACGCGTATCTCGCCGCGCGACATCGCCTTCATTCACCCGGGCCAGGCGGCGAAAGTGAAAATCACCGCCTATGACTATTCGATCTACGGCAGCCTCGACGGCGAAGTGGTGACGATCTCGCCGGACACGATTCAGGACGAAGCCAAGCCGGAGATCTTCTACTACCGCGTGTTCATCCGCACCGCTTCGGATGAGCTGCGCAACAAGGCCGGCAAACGCTTCGCCATCGTGCCCGGGATGATCGCCACGGTAGACATCCGTACCGGCGAAAAAACCGTGCTCGACTACCTGATCAAACCACTCAACCGCGCCCGCGAAGCGTTGCGCGAACGCTGATCAGCGGCTGGCCAGTTTGGTCGCTGGTGGCGTCGTTGGTGTGATGCTGGCCTGATAGCGCGACCACTCGCGATTGATCTCCGCGTACGGCAGGAAAATACTCACGCGCGGTTGATCGAGCAAGTCCTTGCGCTTGAGGCGGCTGACATCGTCACGGGTGAGAAACGCCACGTTGATGCCAACCACTTTGCCATCGGCGGAAAACACCGGCCCGCCGGACATGCCTTTGGCCAGCGCGCCATTATGGGTGCCGTAAAGCACATTGCCCTCTTTGACGTCGAGGCGAACCATGGCCGGCAACGCCTGGCCGGTGCCCTTGACCGACATGTACAGCGAATTGAACCCCACCGAAGTCAGCTCCTCGCCCGGCTTGTAGCCGCGCCACGCCGGCACGCTATTGGCCTTGTGACGGAAGAACTGCACGTCTGCCTGCCCCTGGAAAACCGTGCCCGACAAGTAAGGAATGTGCTTCACCGTCACGGCGAAGTCTTCATTCCATTGCACAGCCGAACCCATCAGCACGTACGGCAAAGGCGCGCCGGAGTGAACGACAAAGGCTTGGTCTAAAACAGGATCCTGAACAAAAGCGACTGGCATTCCATTGCACCCGCTGAGCAGCAACGACGCTGCAACAAGTGACTTGAGGGGGCGCATTTTCGGTACATCTTGAAGTGAGGAAAGGTGCTGCAATATGTCATTGCGCCATCACTTTGGGCAATAGGCTCAGCCTACCGCTTGTCGGCGTGCGATATAGTGGATCAATGATTGGATCCAAGCAATTTTCCGGCAATACGCGCAATCAACAGCGAATGAACGCAAATGATCGCGATTGTCTTCAACCAGGTCGATTGATCCCATGCTGACGAAGCTTGCGGTACAGCGTATTGCGGCTAATCCCCAGACGACGGGCAACTCGCGCGACATGCCAGTGTTCAGCTTCAATCAAGCTGAGCAGAGTTTGCCGTTCGGATACGCCCAGTGGATCGTCAACAGGTTGGTCGTCACTTGCGGGCAGTAACTCGTGCACGTCCTCCAGCGTGACCCGGCCTTCCACTGCCAACGCCACCAACGTCCGCAAACAGGTGCGCAATTGCCGGACGTTGCCCGGCCAGGGCTGCGCCAGCAAGCGCTCTCGAACTCCCGCTTGCAGCCGCACAGTGGCGCCCGCCGCTTCTTCGCGCAGCAGCAGGTCGAGCAGACGGCCCTTGTCGGAACGCTCGCGCAGCGGCGGCAGTTCCACGGCGAAACCGCCAATGCGATAGAACAGGTCCTCGCGCAGGCGTCCGTCGGCCACGCAGGCTGGCAGATTCTGGTGACTGGCGCTGATCAGGCGTACATCAAGCGGTCGCGGCGTTGCGCTGCCCAGCGGCACAACCTGGCGCTCTTCGAGTACGCGCAGCAGACGGGTCTGTAGCGCGAGGGGCATGTCGCCGATTTCGTCGAGAAACAGAATGCCGCCATGGGCCTGCTCAAGCTTGCCGACCATGCCGTCCTTGCGCGCGCCAGTGAAGCTGCCGCCGCGATAGCCGAACAGCTCGCTTTCAATCAGCGTCTCGGGGATCGCCGCGCAGTTGATCGCGACAAACGGCTGGCCGGCGCGGGAGCTGGCGCGATGCAGCGCTGCCGCAAAGGCCTCCTTGCCGGTGCCGGTTTCACCCTGCAGAAACACTGGCACGTCACGCTCCAGTACACGCAACGCGCGAGCGAATCCGCGTTGCAGGCGCGGGTCTTCCAGGCATACGCGCTCATCCTTGATTGGCGGGACAGGTGCAAGCGTCAACGGCGCGGAGCGGATCGGTTCGCGCAACTGGCCGTAGAACAAGCGCCCGTCGGCCAGGCGCATCGGCCAGCAGACGTGCGTCTGAGCACTGGCCTGATCGAGCAACTGCTCCATCGGCGTTTCCAGCAACATGGTCAACGACTGCCCGACCATCTGCTCGCGGCTCAGGCCCAACAGATCCAGCGCCGCCGCATTCACCGAACAGATCCGCGCACTCTCGTCGAAGCTGAGCAGGCCTTCACCCAGCAGCCCGACAAACCCGGCATCGGGATGAAACCGGAGCAAATAGCGCTGCGGATCGTGGCCAAGGAAAAAGCAGCTCTCGATCAACCTGGCCGACAGATTGGTCAGGGCCATGGCCTTGAAGCGTTGCTCAAGGCTGCTTTCCTCGCGCACGGAGGAAAGGTTGAGCACCGCGAGCAACCCACCGCTGGCGTCGAATATCGGGCTGGCCGAACAGGTCAGGCCGACGTGCTGACCACGGAAATGCTCGTCGCGGCGAATGGTCACGTGCTGGCGCTCGACCAGGCAGGTGCCGACACCGTTGGTGCCCTCGTGCTCCTCGCTCCAGACCGAGCCGAGCCACAGCCCGGAGCGCTGGAACTCGCCGCGTTCGGCTTCGTTGAACACGCTGTCGATCGCCACGCCGCGCGCATCGGTGAGCAGCACGACATGGCCGTCACGTCCCAGTTGCTGGTGCAGGCTGTTCATCTGCCAGTGCGCCACGGAAATGATGTGTTCCAGCGGCGCACGGTGTTCGCGCAAACGCGCCTGTTCGAGCACGTCCGGCGCGCGGCGGCTGGCCGGATCAAGCTGGTATTGATCCAGGCAGCGCCGCCACGAACGGGTGATCGCCAGGTCTGCCGCCGCGCTGTGGCTGGCAACAGAGCCCTGCACGGCTTGCAGTACCTGGCGCGCGTGGGCGTTGATCGAGGCCGGTTTCATTGTTGTTGTTCTCCGCTTCGGTGAAGACACGGGTGTGTCCGCAGCTTAGATGAAAAGCTCGTTGCGGGGGAATTTCGCGCCGAGTGACACAGTGTCATCCGCGATTCTCGAATTTGTGACATGTCGCCTGCGCCAAGCCTTGTCGGCCTTTGCATCAAACGCTCTGGCCCGCGCCTTTCAATGAGATGGCCCAAGCCTTGCTCTGATGCCATGGCTTACCAAAACAACAAGATCGGGAGTGGCCCCATGAACATCGCTATTGAAACCCCTTTGCAATCGCCAACAGCGCAACTTGCGGCCTGGGTCGAACGCCTCGGCGAACGTCTGGCGCAACGAGATGTGGACGGCACGCTGGAGCTGTTTGCCGAAGAATGCCACTGGCGTGACTTGCTGCTGTTCAGCTGGAACCTCGTCACCCTGGAAGGCAAACCGGCGATTCGCGACATGCTCGAAACACGCCTTGAGCAGACCCGGCCCGAACGCTGGCAACTCGAAGGTGAAGCCACGCTCACCGATGGCGTGCTTGAAGGCTGGATGAGCCTGGAAACCGACACCGCGCGTGGCAAAGGCTACGTGCGCCTGAAGGACGGTCTGTGCTGGACTTTGTTGACCACCATGCGCGAACTCAAAGGCTTCGAAGAACCCAACGGCCGCCGCCGGCCGATGGGCGCGAGCCACGGCCATGCCCACGCTGACAAGCGCAACTGGCTGGAGCGCCGCCGCGATGAAGAAGCGGCGCTGGGCATTACCACGCAACCGTACTGCCTGATCGTCGGCGGCGGTCAGGGCGGGCTCGGCCTCGGCGCAAGGCTCAAACGCATGGGCGTACCGACGCTGATCATCGACAAAGCCGAACGCCCCGGCGATCAATGGCGCGGCCGCTACAAGTCACTGTGCCTGCACGACCCGGTCTGGTACGACCACATGCCCTACCTGCCCTTCCCCGACCACTGGCCGGTGTTCACCCCGAAAGACCAGATCGGCGACTGGCTGGAGATGTACACCAAGGTCATGGAACTCAACTACTGGCCGCGCACTGAATGCCTCGGCGCTACGTTTGACGAAGAGACTGGCCGCTGGACCGTGGAGGTCCTGCGCAACGGCGAGCCCGTCACCCTGCAACCGACGCAACTGATCCTCGCCACCGGCATGTCTGGCGTACCGAATGTGCCGGTGTATCCAGGCGCCGAAAACTTCCAGGGCCAGCAACATCACTCCAGCCGTCACCCCGGCGGCGATGCGTGGAAAGGCAAGCGCGCAGTGGTCATCGGCGCGAACAATTCAGCCCACGACATCTGCGCCGATCTGGTGGAAAACGGCGCCGAGGTGACCATGGTGCAACGTTCGAGCACGCACATCGTGCGTTCAGACAGCCTGATGGAACTGGTTTTCGGCGGGCTTTATTCCGAAGAGGCGCTGGAGTCGGGGCTGACCACGGACAAGGCCGACCTGCTGTTCGCCTCGATTCCGTACAAGGTCATGCCGCAGTTTCATCGACCGATCTTTGACGCGATCAAGGAGCGCGACAAGGACTTCTATGAACGCCTGAGCCGGGCGGGTTTCATGCTCGATTTCGGCGATGACGAATCGGGTTTGTTCATGAAATACGTACGCCGTGGCTCGGGTTACTACATCGACGTCGGCGCCTCGGAACTGATCGCCAACGGCACGATCAAGCTCAAGAGCGCGCCGGGCCTCGGTGTCGAACGCATCGAAGCGGATGCGGTGGTGCTCACCGATGGCAGCCGCTTGCCGGCCGATCTCATCGTTTATGCGACGGGTTATGGCTCGATGAACGGCTGGGCCGCGAAGCTGATTTCTCAGCAAGTCGCCGACAAGGTCGGACGCTGCTGGGGCCTGGGTTCCGGCACCACCAACGACCCCGGCCCGTATGAAGGTGAACTGCGCAACATGTGGAAGCCGACCCAGCAGCAGAACCTCTGGTTCCACGGCGGCAACCTGCATCAGTCACGGCACTATTCGCTGTATCTGGCGTTGCAGTTGAAGGCCCGTTTCGAAGGCCTCGACACCGATGTCTATCGCCTTGCACAGCGGCATCATCTGGGCTGATTCCTCAAGTGGTCGTTCGTCGGTGCGCAGGCCAAGCGCACCGGCGAACTGGAAAGTGCGTGCTAGGGTGTGTAGCCCAAGCACGTTTCAATCCAGGAAAAATGAGGAGGATTCATGCCACTTCATCCCATTCTGTTCATGGGCGGCTCCGGCGCCATCGGCCACCAGACGGCTCGCGCATTGCGCGCAGCGCATCCCGACGTCCCCTTGCTGATCGGCGGACGCGACCTCGCCAAGGCTCAGCAAACCGCCGAGCAAATCGGCAATGCCCAGGGTGTGGTCATCGATGCTCGCGCAGATGATCTGGGGCTGGGTGATCGCCCGGTCAGCGCCATCGCCTTGTTCTACATGGACCATGCCCTCGCCGGGCTACGCTTTGCGCAAAAGCGCAAGGTGCCGCACCTGAGCATCTCTTCCGGCGTGTTCGAAATCGCCCCGCAAATCGCCAGTTTCATTCACACCCACGACGCGTCGCCCATTGTCCTCGGCTACGAATGGATGGTCGGTGCCACCACGGTGGCAACGCTGCACCTCGCCAAGGCATTCGCCCGCGTGCACGACATCCGCATTCATGCACTGGTCGACGAACAGGACGGCGGCGGCCCGACCGTCGCCGTCGATTTCGAACACCTGAACAAAATGCTGCCCGCCGCACTGACCCGCCGCGACGGCAAATTCATCTGGCGCGAAGGCGACGACGCCAAGGTCAGCTTCCGCGCCGTCGACGGCACAATCATGCAGGGCGCCGGCTTTTCCTCGATCGACGTCACCGGCCTCGCCGCCGCCACCGACGCCCCGAACGTCGAGTTCAACCTCGCCAGCGGCGTCAGCTCGACCCGGCGTCAGGGTCAGCCGATGTCGACGGAAATACTCATTGAACTTGAAGGCACGGATCACGAGGGCCAGCCATTGCGCACACGCCACGCCGTAGTTCACCGATCAGGCGCAGCAGCGTTGACCGGGCTCAGCGTGGCCATGTTGCTGGAGCGACTGGTTGGGCTGGATGGGCAAGCGCCTGTGAGGCCCGGGTTGTATTTTCCGTATCAGTTGCTGGACGCGCAGGTGTTTTTACAGCGGCTGGAAAAAGACGATGGCGAGCTGATCGAATTGGACGTGTGACCCCCCTGGACAAAGGCTGGTCAATTTTGTCCGAGCGCCTGTACGACACGCTCCGCGATGGCGAGACAGCTCGTCAACCCAGGAGATTCGATGCCGAACAGATTAACCAGCCCCGGCACTCCATGCGCCGATGGGCCACTGATGACAAAGTCCGCCGCCGGTTCGTGTACGGCGTTGATTTTCGGGCGGATGCCGCTATAGGCCGGTTCCAGGCTGCCATCGGGCAGGCCGGGCCAATAGCGGCGAATCGCTTGATAGAAGCCTTCGGCCCGCTGAGGATCCACACGGTAATCAACCTGATCGATCCACTCGACATCCGGTCCGAAACGCGCCTGCCCCCCCAGGTCAAGCGTCATGTGCACGCCGAGACCCGCGGCTTTGGGCGCGGGATAGATGAGATGGCGAAAAGGTATCCGACCGCTGAAGCTGAAGTAGCTGCCTTTGCACAACCTGGCCAACGGGACGTATCGTGAAGACAGACCGACAATGTGACCCGCAAGCTGGGGCGCAGACAAGCCCGCACAGTTGATCAGTTCGCCACAGCTGACGTTCATGGGTTGCGCACCGCCGATCTGCAACTCAAAACCCTGCGGGCGACGACAGGCCGATTCGAACGGCGTGTTAAAGGCAAACGAGGTGCCCGCCGCCTCGGCGTCTGCCTGCAAGGCAAGCATCAAGGCATGGGAGTCGACAATTGCGGTAGAGGGCGACCAGAGTGCCGCGATACATGACAACTCAGGCTCCAGTTCCAGCGCCTGCCGGGCGCTGAGCAGTTGCAGGTCGTTGACGCCATTGCGCCGTCCCTGCTGCCATAACCGCTGCAATGCCCCGCACTGCGCCTCATCGGTTGCGACAACAAGCTTGCCCAGAGGTTGGCGCGCTACTGCGTGCGCTTCGCAAAAGGCATACAGGCGATGCCTGCCGTCGACGCACATTTGCGCCTTGAGGCTGCCAGTGGGGTAGTAGATGCCGGCGTGAATGACTTCTGAATTGCGCGAGCTGATGCCGGTTCCAATGCGTTCACCCGCCTCCACCACGATCACTTCACGGCCGCTCACGGCCAGGGCCCGGGCGACAGCCAGCCCGAGCACTCCGGCGCCAATCACGACACATTCGATATCGACGCTCACCACCTCACCGTGCGTTCAAATTGCTTGATCAGCGTGACGACCTTTTCTACATCGCCATCCGACAAATGATGGTGGCAAGGAAGTGTGATCATTTGCCGGGACAGGCGTTCGGTTGTGGGCAACGCAATGCGCGGCTGACTGCTCAACCATGCCTTCTGCCAATGAATGGGCACCGGATAATGAATGGCCGCTTGCACATCGTTCTCTGCCAGATAAGCCTGCAGCTCGTCACGATGCGTGTATTGCACGACATAGTGATAGTAGGCATTTCCCGGTTTGCCGCGCCCCAGGTCAGTGCCCGTGCGGGTTGTCGAGAGGACGTCATCATAGAACGCGGCAATTTCCACGCGTCGATTCAGCCACTGATCCAGATACTGCGCTTTGATGTTGAGTGCTGCTGCCTGCAACGAGTCGAGTCTGGAGTTGATGCCGAACCGGATCGATTCGTTACGGTTTTCCAGGCCGTGATTGCGTGCAATCCGCGCGTATTCGGCAATTCCCGGATCGCGAGTCACCAGCATCCCACCGTCACCCAGACCACCGAGCGTCTTCAACGGATGCATGGAAAACGCTGACGCATCAGCGCGAGTGCCGACTTGCCGGCCATCGATCGTAGTGCCGATCGCCTGAGCGCAATCCTCGATCACGGCAACCCCGCGCGAGCGGCACAGGTCGATGATGGGGTCGATATCCAGAGGGCGTCCGCGCAGATAGACAGGAATCACGGCTTTGGTCCGATCAGTCACAAGTGGCGCAATCGTCTCGACGCTCAGGAGTTCATCGTCACCCACATCTGCCAGGATCGGCCGGGCACCAACAGCAACAATGGCTCCGACAGTGGCAACAAAGGTATTGGCGCAGGTGATCACCTCGTCACCGGGGCCGATATCGAGCGCGCGCAATGCCAGAAACAGCGCATCCGTGCCTGAATTGAGGGCAACGGCGTGCGCGCCGCCACAACGATCCGACATCCATGACTCGAACGCCAGAACCTGATCGCCGAGAATGAACTCGCCCGATTGCAACAGCTCCCGCCAGCGTTCAAAGATCTCGCCACAGAGATCCTGGGCCTGTTCCTGTACGTTATTGCACTTGATCATTACGCGCACTCCCTGGCATGAACATGATGGACGTCAGGACGATCAGCAGAGTGCCAACCGCGCTGATGACGGCGGTCAACGCAAGCGTCTGGGAATAGCCGATCATCCCGCCGACTACGCCGCTGCCCAGATAAATGAACGGGTGCACACCGCTGGTGACAAAGGTATCCACCGCCACGACTTTGCCCAGATCCTTTTCGGGCGACAGTGTTTGCATGGCGGTTGCCCAGCCGGTGAGCCAGGACGCTTCGACGATACCGACGAACGTCGCCCCCAGAACAGCCATCCATGCCGCCGTCCCCAGCCCGAGTAACGCCATCGCTCCGGCCAGGAACAACCCGCATACCACCGCAAGTCCCACCAGGCGTTCGTGCCCCGAGGCCAGCACGGTGACAACCGATCCGAGACAAGCGCCGAACCCTGATGCTGCCAGGCAATATCCCCACATTTCTTCGCTGAAACGAAGACTGATCGCGTAGGGTGCAACGACCAGAAAAATCGGAAAACACAGCACGTTCACCACCAGCGTCGCCGCAAACCCCAGCAGCAGCGTGGCGTTACGGCTGACCACGGTGATGCCCTTGAACGCCTCGCGCAGGGAGAACTCCTCTTCGGATTCATGACGGCCGACATTCGGTAACTGAGCGGTGTAAATCGCCGCGCCGAAGAAGGTCAAGCCATCGATCAGTATCCCCCAGACCGGATCCCACAAGATAATGAACACGCCCAACGTCGCCGGAAACAGAATGGCGACCAGGTTATCGATGAAGTTCATCGCGCCGTTGCCCGCGACCAGCGCCTTTTTGGGTAACAGGCTGACCAGCAGCACCTGAGCGCAGGGCCGAGAAACGCCGATGCCGATGCCGAAGATCAGATAGGCCAGCACCAGCCAGCCCCAAGGCGCACCGGTCAGAAGCAGTGCGACGGCCGCAAGCTGCGCCATGCCTCGGGCCGTATCGGTGTAGATGAGCACCTGTCGAGGCGACTTGCGATCCGCCAGCATGCCGCCGGCCAGAGCACCGACGACGGTTCCGATTCCGACTGCGGCCATGATGAAGCCAAACACATCACCACCAAAACCGTCCCGTATCAGCGCTATCGGCAGCGCCGCCAGACAGATGGCGTCGCCGGCCATCGACAGGCCCTGGCCGATCAGCAACTTGCGAAAAGGCAAGACTCGCAGCGCATCGTTATAGGGGGATAAGCGTTCTTTGATAGAAATCATCGGTGCCCCTCCTTGAGGCATATATATCCATCCTGGCCATGTTCTGTTGGCAATTGCCGGCCGCCCTCGCGGATTTCCAGCTCATCGTCCCCGATTACGGAAATGCGCAGACGCCGGCCCCGAAACTCAAGGGTGAAGTGGTAGGCATCCCAATCGGCGGGCAACCTCGGGCGGAAGGCCAGTTGGTCCGCAACGAGATCAAGTCCTGCCAGCCCTTCCACCAAGCCTTGCCAGGCTCCGGCATAGGCGGAAAGATGCAGGCCATTGATGTAGTCGTCGAGCGGAGTGAAATCGAGGTTGTAGCGGCTGGCCCGAGCAATGAAATCGGCACTGATCGACGTCTTGCCCAAGTGCGCGGCGACAACCGCGTGCGGGCCGTAGCTCAATGACGATTCATGCACCGTACGCGGTTCATAATATTCGAACGCTGCGCGTTTCACGTCCGTTGAAAAATCTTCTGGGAACATCGACATCAACAACACGATGTCGGCCTGTTTGACCACCTGCGACGCGAAATTCTGCAGATTCTCTGCGCTCTCCCGTTCGGCCTCGTCCGCAAACTGCGGCCCACGCTTTTTGTCGGAACGCAGCTGCGTGTCAGGTAAGGCGGCATAACCCTCGAACTCTTCAGGAATGACCACCCCACCCACAGTGATCCAGGGCAGAAAGACGTTATCGGCTATCGACTGCCAGCGCCTGGACTGTGCCTCGGGCAATCCCGGAAAGCCCGGCCGGTCGCACAGGGAAAGCGCTGACCGGAGGCACCAGCGCAGCATGTAATTGGTAAAAAAGCTGTTGTCCACATGATAGTGGTATTCGTCCGGCCCCATGACCGATTCAACGACATACGCCTGACGACTCTCGGACCACTTGAACACGGACGCGGCGAAGCGGGCGCACTCAAGCAGCATTTCAAAGCCGCGAGAGATCATGAACGCATCGTCACCGGTGACCTTCCAGTATTTGTTCACCGCATAGCAAACGTCTGCCGAAATGTGGAGCACCTCATGGACACTCCACTCTCGTCGAATGTCCTGTTCGGGATACGCCAGCACATAATGGGGACCATTTTCCCGCCCTCGATCATTGGCTGCTTCCGGAAAACGCGCTCCCTCATAGCCACTGGCCCGAGCAAACTCCCGCGCTTGTTCCAGACAGTGGTAGCGATAGTCGATCAACGCCCTGGCGACACCGGGTTCGTTCCAGATCCAGAACATGCACTTGTGCAGTTCGGTATCGAAAAACGTCGCTCCGGAGTGATACGTACTGGTCAGGCCGCGCGCCGGCGAGAGCGTTCCCCGCTCGGGGGGTGCGACTCCCACGCCGTGCTGTAGCAATTGAAACATCGCGTATTTGATGCCCAGATCGGTACGTCTCTGCGCGGTTTGAACAGTGACGTCATGCTCGCTCCAGATCCTGCTCCATCGGTCAAGATGGCTGCTCTGGATATGGGTCACATCGAAGTCGCCAGAAAGCGCGTCGGGCATACTGTGCTCGCCATCGATTGCAACCCGCCAATGCGTGGCGATGCGATGCTGCAACACCGAGTCGAAATCCATGGTGACGGAAGCAATACAACCCTGCAGGCCGTGTCGCCAGCAAACAACGGAACTCGCCGCTGAACCGGACTGTTCGACACGTACGTCGTAGCGCAGCCGATACTCTGCGGCATCGACATCCACAGTGAAGGCCGTTCGATCGACAACACTTTGCCCAAAACGGTAATGTCGGGCGGTCAGCCAGTCACTGGTGCCCAGGTATTCATTCTCGGCACTGCCATCCACGCCGTAATCCAGTCGCAATCGGTGCGCACCGGTCGGCTCGCCCAGTCGAGTCAGACTGATGCGGGTCGACACGGCGCTGTCATCAGGGGCATCAATGAACTGATCAATCGTCAGCTCATAACGGACGCCCCGCAGTTGGAACAGCTCGCGGCTGCTGACTGTCGCCTGATCCATTGCCAACACCACCGCCGGTCCATCGCCTGATGGCTCGAGAGGTTCGCCCGTGTCCACATCGTAGAGGCGCAGGACTGCCGGCGCTGGCAAAGAAATGATCTCCCGCGAAACGCCGACCCCGGGTGCATAGACCCCCGCGCAGAGCAGTTGCGTGCGCCGTGTGCGCGGCGAGGCACTGGGCACATGCGGGCGCACGCCGATCAAGGGATTGGCCAGCATTGCCACGCAGGCTGCGAAGGACGATGTCCGCGGCTCGATACCGACGATATCCTCGCACTCCTCTCCATAAGCGATGGTCAGCACGACGTGTCCCCCGACGGCTGGAACGACCAGTCTTTGTGCAGCATGTTGCGCACATTGTGATAGCGGGTGTCGGACAACACATCGTCACTGTCGTTGAAGTTCCCGGATTGCCATTGCTCGCAGATTTCCACGATGGCATCCCTGATCGAATAGATGAACTCGAAACCCAGTGTCTCCTGCACCCGTCGCGAATCCAGACGGTAAGACCGAACATCATCGCTGCGGGTAGTGGTGATCGGCACGTTGACGAGGAAGTAGCGATCGACAACCTGTTTTACCTGATCGGCTATCTCGGTCACCGTGTGGTTTTCGTAGCCGACGTTGATTGCGGTTCCGCAGACTTCGTCCAGCGATTCGCGCTCCACGAGCATCGTATACAGCCGGGTCAGATCGCCGATATGCACATTGGGGCGGTATTGACTGCCGCCGAACACGGTAATTTCACCGCGCGCCAGCGCACTGGCGGTAAGGATATTGACGGTCAGATCCAGGCGCTGGCGAGGCGACCAGCCGCACACGGTAGCGGCTCGAACCGCGACGGTTTCAAAGGATGCATCAGTGAGCCCGAACAGTATTTTTTCGCCGTCAGCCTTGAAGCGGTTGTAGTCGGTGATGGGCACGCAGGGTTGGCGCTCATCGACAAATGGTTCTGTATTGACGCCGTAGACACTGGCTGAGGATGCATAGATAAAGCGCCGGCAGCCAAGGCGCTTTGCACTGCTCATGAGATGCGGCAGACAATCGATATTGATGGACTGGCCGAGTTCGGGTGCCGAATTGAAACTGGGATCATTGGCCACTGCGGCAAGATGGACAACGGTGTGCATCCCCCGAAGCGACTGCTCGACGAGCAGCGGATCGCGAATATCGCCCTTTATGAATTCCAGTGCCGGATGGTTCATCACGCCCTCCAGGCCGTTGCCGAAATAAAGCGCATCCAGTACCCGGACCCGGTAACCGGCAGCCAGCAGTTTTGGTACCAGACGCGAGCCAATGTAGCCCGCACCGCCTGTAACGAGAACAGCGGATTGATTATTCATGGTCCTTCCTTGGGATGGGTTTGCCAGGGGGTATTCATCAAGCGATGACAGTATTGATGCCTGTGGATGAGCAGCCTTGGGTTCAAGATCATGCCGGCGGATCTGCCAGGCATGGAGCCCCAGGCCACAGGCCAGATCCGTTGCATAGGGACTGTCGTCAATCAGCTCGACATCCTGCGGATCGCGGCTTCCGACCAGTTGTTGAATCAGCGCTTCGCGGCTCTGACCGGGCGCCTGTCGGGTAATCGATAACCTTGATTCTTGCCGCAGACTGGAGCGCTCGATAGCCGCCTCGAACAATTGCGGCGCATTCAGAGACGCCGTATAAAACATCACTGGCTGTGCGGCTTGTGCAATACGTTCCAGCAATCGCTTTGCGTCCTCGAACAGCTCAGTGCCTTGGGAGAGCTGTAGAAATTCCTTTTGTTTGTGCTGCGCCAGTTCGTCTGCGCTGAGCGAGCCGGTCATTTCAGCACCGATGTCATCGGTGATCAGCGCCAGCAATCGTGAAGCGCCTTCCATGCGAGGACGTCCGGCAATGTGGTCAATGTATTCGCGCTGAGTCAGTTGTTTGCCGGCAAGTCTGTGAGCGACGTTGCTCCACGCTTGAAAATGCGGCGTGTCGATCATTGTTCCGTCGAGGTCAATCAGCAAAAGTTTCGACATGATTGCTTACCTGTCATCTGTGCGTGGACATGACGAGCCGGGCGATTCTGGACGTCGAGTCGAATATCTTGTCGTCCGTCAAGATCATTCGCCCCCCTGCGCTTTCAACCAGTGCGCGCTCCGCCTGAAGTCTCACGTCTGACCCGTCACTGTAATCCGCACCCTTGAAATAGAGGTTGGGACGTAGCGTCTTGATCATCAATTCAGCAGTGGGTGTGTGATTTACGATGACATGATCGCAATAGCGAATAGAGGCAAGAAACTCTGCGCGTTTTTGATCGGGGAATACCGGCCGGTCCGCTCCTTTATTGACATATGGGTCGGCGGTAACTGACACGAACAATCGATCCACCATTGTTCTGGCACGTTGCAAATGATAAAGGTGCCCAGGATGCACAATGTCGAAACAGCCGTGACAAAGACCGATAGTCAAACCTTTTTCGCGGCAATAAACCGCCTCATCCTGCAATGCAGTGATGTCACTTAAAACGCCCATGATTATTCATTCCTTTGAGATAAGAGATTTAGCCATGATGTTCAGGTGTTCAAGTTCTCCCCAGTAATCGGGAAGCTGCCCGACGATTTGAAAACCATTGCGTAAATGAAAACGGTAGGCTGCACGTTCTTTGTCAATATTTCCTATATCCAGACATAACCATGTCTTTTCATTTGCCAGAGCGTACTTTTCAATTTCGTCATATAACAACGAAGCCACCCCGTATCGACGGTATTGGCTATCAACAATCAACCAGTCTGCCCACAGGACATACTTCGAGGGGATCGGACCTGCGGCGCAGCCCATCGTCCCGATCACACGTCCGTCTACTGTGGCGACAAATCGCCCCCCCTCAAATTGAGGATTGGCAAGTTCATTGGCAAATTGCTGACCCGCAGACTCGGTAAGATCCTCGCCAGAGGCAATCTGGGCGACCAACCCCAGAACAGCTTCCATGTCAGCCTTTGCAAATCGCCGCAGGCGAATCTTCGTAACAGGTTCATTTGGCATGGTACTGAACCCTCTTGAGTGCCGAATCCAGCCGCTCACAGGCGTCCGCCAACATTTCAGTCGTATGCGATGCACTCAGGGTGACAGGCTCTGGGCAATAACTGAGGGGCATCAAAAAGCCATACAAGTTGTACTCACGGGATAGCAGGGCGAACAACTTCTGGGCAAAGGCGATCGGGTAGAAATGCTCTATCTCCCTCATGGTTCGAGGACGTTCGGAGGTTCCGATGTGGACGCCGATTCGACCGCCGTATCCATCGATATGACAGGGTATGTGGTGTTTATCGAAAACGTCCCTCAGCCCGGCCTTCAAGCGCGATTCCAGCGCGGCGATGTGCCGGTGCACCGCTCCATCCTGCAAATGCTCGATGGCGGCAAGCGCGGCGGACACGGACAGGTATCGCCCCGTATTGGTCCCGCTGACCTGAACAGGACCGCGTGGTGCGATTACGTCCATGTATTCGGCTTTACCGGCAATACCCGCGATCGGCATGCCGCAGCCGAACGCCTTGCCGAAGGCGGCGATGTCGGGTACGACACCGAAGTCCTTTTGCGCACCACCAATGTTTGCGCGGAAACCGGTGAGCACTTCGTCGAAGATCAGCAGCGCACCCTTACGGCTGGTCAGCGCACGCACATTTTGCAGAAAACCTTCATCCGGTCTGATGCATCCGATATTCAATGCAACAGGTTCCAGGATCACCCCTGCCACATCGTCCTTGTATTTTTCAAAAGCATTTTCCAGCGCTTCCAGATCATTCCATGAAACCGAAACCGTCAAGTTGCCGAATTCGTCAGGAATTCCCACAGTGCCCGATAAACGTTCCAGTTCTCTTCCCGCCAATAACGCGCCAGAGCGCGGTGAAGAATCCACGTTCCAGGTCAAAGAGTCATTAAGCCCATGAAAATGCCCTTCGAACTTGATGATGATGCGTCGACCGGTAACGGCACGGGCGATACGCGTCGCATACATGGTCGCTTCCAGTCCGGAGTTGACCAGCCGCAACTTTTCGGCGCAGGGGACGACCGCACAGAACCGCTCACTCAACAGACGATGTTCATCGGTCTCATACTGCTGAAGAAAGCCCCGCTCCAGTGCCTTGAGAATGGAGTTTTTGATGACCGGACTATCGTGCCCCAACAGGCAGGATCCCCAGCCCATAATATAATCATCGCGCCATTCGCCCGATGTCAGCTGAACGCGCGCGCCGGCGGTATTCTGCACATTTATCGGCCCGACTACCGACAAGTGATTCCATCCCGATAGAACATTGCCAACACGTGTTTCCTTTAAACAATCCATGACGACTGACTCTCCCTTTAAAAAGTTTAGAGCGAACAAAGTCCAATACCCAGGCAAATGAAATTCGCCATGGCATTCGAACAAGATTCGATCGTGCGATACGCAATAACGTAGAAAGCAGCGCAGCAAGTTGGAGGAAAAACTAGCCCCGCCATCTACGCCGCGTCAATTTAAAAAATAAATGGCCGCCTAACAGCTTGTTTGCCAATGAAAACTGTTTTTCTTAAGAGAAAGTAGCGCAAAACATCAGGCGCATTATTTCAAACAGATATAAATGAATTTTCGCACTTATATTTCAGCAAGTTAGCCACAGCAAAACGCATTCTTTCAATGATTGGAAAATCTGATCCGCAAGTTTCGCAAACAACTGTGATGCTTATTAATCACATCCTGTATAAGCGGCGGACCTGGTTAATGACGAGGGTCAACTCCGCACACTTGAAAACTCCAATAGCCAAGAGAGAGAGTTAGTCGCGGATAGCAAAAGGCCCGTCATTGACGGGCCTCTTTCAAACCTGACCTTATACCGAACGCGAGGGTTGAACCTGCCCCCTGTTCTCAGGCCGAATCCTGAACCAGATCGCATACATCGCCGGCAGAAACACCAGCGTGATGATGGTGCCAACAAACGTGCCGCCGATCAGCGTGTACGCCAGCGTGCCCCAGAACACCGAGTGGGTCAGCGGAATGAATGCGAGAATTGCCGCCAGCGCGGTCAACAACACCGGCCGCGCCCGTTGCACTGTCGCTTCGACCACGGCATGGAACGGCGCCAGCCCTTCCTGCTCGTTGTGATGAATTTGCCCGATCAGAATCAGCGTGTTGCGCATCAGAATCCCGGACAGCGCAATCAACCCGACCAGCGCATTGATGCCGAACGGCTGGTTGAAGATCAGCAGCGTCGGCACCACACCGATCAAGCCTAACGGCGAGGTGAGGAAGACCATGATCATCGCCGAGATCGAGCGTACCTGGACGATGATGATGAGCAGCGTCATGGCGATCATGATCGGCAGCAATGGCAGAATCGCTTTGCCGGCCTTGCCGGATTCTTCGATGGCGCCCGCCTGTTCAATCCGGTAGCCGGAAGGCAGGTTTTCGATGATCGGCTGCAACTGCTGGATGATCGCACCGGAAACGTCCGGTGGCTGCAAACCTTCGGCGATGTCGCCACGGACGGTGATGGTCGGCGTGCGATCGCGGCGGCGCAGGATCGGGTCTTCCATGCGCACTTCGACCTGGCCGATCTGCGACAGCGGGATGCGCTGCCCCGCCGCACCGACCAGGGTGAAGCCTTCGATCTGTGCCGGGTCCAGGCGGATATTGCCCGCCGCACGGCCAACGACCTGCACGGAACGGATGTCCTCGCGCACCGCCGTGATCGGCACGCCGCTGAGCAGAAATTGCAACTGCTGGGCGACCGCGCTGGACGTAAGCCCCACCGCCTGCAAGCGGTCCTGATCCAGGTTGAAATGCAGCGTCGGCGTCAGCGGCCCCCAGTCAGTGTTGACGGTTCTCATCATCGGGCTGTTCTGCATCACCGCCCTGACCTGCTCGGCGATATCGCGCAGCTTCGCCGGATCAGGCCCCATCACCCGGTAGGCCACCGGGAATGGCGAATATGGACCGAAGACAATTTGCGTCGCCCGAACCCGCGCCTCTGGGGCAAGCCCTTCGGCGACCGCTTCGCGCAAACGCAACTTGAGGGTTTCGCGAGCGTCCTGGTTGTCGGTCAGCACGACGATTTTGGCGAACGATGGGTCCGGCAATTCCGGCGCCATTGCCAGGAAAAACCGTGGTGCACCTTGGCCGATATAGGCGGTGACGATTTTTGCCTCTTCCTGCTTGTGCAGCCAGGCTTCGACTTTGGCCGCCGCGGCGCTGGTCTGCTCGATGGACGTGCCGTAGGGCATCTGCACTTCGATCATCACTTCGGGGCGGTCCGAGGTCGGAAAGAACTGCTTCTTCACCAGCCCCATGCCTGGAATCGCAACGGCAAACAGCACGACCACCGCACCGGCCACCAGCCATTTGCGCGTGATCACCCATGCCAGAACACGCCGGAAACGGTTATAGCGCGGCGTGTCGTAGATTGCCGCGTGCCCGCCTTCGACTTTCTTGATGTCCGGCAACAGCTTCACGCCCAGGTACGGCGTGAAAGCCACGGCGACGACCCACGAAGCTATGAGCGCGATGCCGACAATCCAGAACATGTTGCTGGTGTATTCGCCCGCCGTTGATTGCGCGAAGCCGTTGGGCAAAAAGCCAATCGCCGTCACCAGCGTACCGGCCAGCATTGGCGCTGCCGTGTGGCTCCAGGCGTAGGCCGAGGCCTTGATGCGGTCGTAGCCCTCTTCCATCTTCACCACCATCATTTCGATGGCGATGATCGCGTCATCGACCAGCAAGCCGAGCGCCAGAATCAGCGAGCCGAGAGTGATCCGGTCAAAGTTCTTGCCGGTCGCCGCCATCACCACAAACACGATCGCCAGAGTCAAGGGCACCGCCGCTGCGACCACCACGCCGACACGCCAGCCCATGCTGAGAAAGCACACCAGCATGACCACCAGCAGCGCGACAAAGAACTTGACCATAAACTCGCCGACGGCCGAGTCGATATTCACCGCCTGATCGGTGACTTTCGACAGCGTCATGCCCAAAGGCATTTCTTCGTTGATCCTGACTGTCTCGGCATCCAGCGCCTTGCCCAGATCGAGACCGTTCCAGCCCTCGCGCATGATCACGCCGAGCAATAACGCTTCTTCGCCGTTGTTGCGCACCAGGAAAGTTGCCGGGTCTTCGTAGCCGCGCTCGACCGTGGCCACGTCAGACAGCTTGAGTGTTCGGCCCTGAGCGACAACAGGCGTGTCACGGATTTTCTGCAACGTATCGAACGCGCCATCGACGCGCAGAAAAACCTCCGGCCCTTTGGTTTCGACCGACCCGGCCGGCGTCAATACGTTCTGATTGTTCAGCGCGGCGAAGATGTCCTGCGGCGACAAGCCCAGCGTCGCCAAGCGATCATGGGAAAACGAAACGAATATCCGCTCGGCCTGCTCGCCGATGATGTTGACCTTTTTCACCCCCGGCACGTGCAACAGGCGCTGGCGCAACGTCTCCGCGTCGCGCACCAGCAAGCGCTGCGGCTCGCCCTTGGCTTTCAAGGCGAACAGCGCGAAGGTCACGTCGGAGAACTCGTCGTTGACCATCGGCCCGACGACACCCGCCGGCAGCTTGATTGCTTCGTCGTCGAGCTTTTTCCGTGCCTGATAAAACTCTTCCTGCACCTGCGATGGCGGTGTGCTGTCGAGCAACGAAACCATGGTGAATGCCAGTCCCGGACGCGTGTAGGTTTCCGAGCGGTCGTACCACTTCAGTTCCTGCAAGCGTTTTTCGAGGGGTTCGGCGACCTGATCCTGCATCTCTTGCGCGGTCGCTCCCGGCCACGCGGTGATGACGGTCAGCTGCTTGACCGTGAACGGAGGATCTTCCGCCCGGCCCAATTTGAAGAACGACAGGACGCCGGCAACGGCGATCAGAAAAATCAGAAACACCGTGATCGCACGTTGGCGCACGGCGATAGCTGAAAGGTTGAACCGGTCCTCGCTCATGGACGACTCCCGGCAATCTGCCCATCGTCGCGGGCAAGCAGGCGCACTTCTTCGCCATCACGCAGCAGATGCGCGCCCAGCGCGACAATCGGTTCACCGACGTTGAGCTGGCCAGCGACACGGGCCGAGTCATCGCTCAAACCCAGGACCTCGACCGGGCGCCAGCTCACTGTCGCCGGTGTGCCGGCGATGACCCACACGCCGGGGCCTTTGCCCGGGTCGTAGATCGCCGCGACGGGCACTTTCAGCGCCTGATCTGGCGAGGAACCTTGAGCAATTTCGACGGTGACCGTCGAGCCGATTGGCGCATTGGCCAAACTGCCTTCGAGCACATAGCGCGCCTCGAAAGTACGAGTTGTGCTGTCGGCCGAATCGGAAAGCAGACGCAGTTTTGCGCTCACGGCAGCCGACGTATCGCCATACAGTTTTGCCTGAGCGGTTGAGCCCGGCGCGGGGCGCAAGGTCTCGGGCAGATGGACGATGGCCTCCCGCTGACCGGCCCTCGCCAGCCGTACCACCGGTTGTCCCGGGCTGACGACTTGACCGGGCTCGGCGAGGGTTTCCACCACCACGCCATCAGCGTCCGCCACCAGAACCGCGTAACCCGAGGCGTTGCGCGCTACGTCCGCTTGCGCCACAGCGGCATTGAGTTGCGCCCTGGCGGTGTCGGCTGCGGCTTTGAACTGATCGTAGGCCGATGCCGAAATAGCGCCGGCGGCGACGAGTTTGCGATTGCGCGCTTCGTCACCGGCAGTCTGTATGGCTCGGGCGCGAGCGGCGCTCACCGCTTCTTGCTGGGCTCGCGCCTGCAGGCCGAGGTCGATCGGGTCGAGGCGCATCAGTGGCTGGCCGCGCTTGACCGTCTGACCGGTATCAACCAGACGCTCGAGCACCTTGCCCGAAACGCGAAAGCCCAGATCGCCCTGGGTGCGCGCAGCGACGACGCCGGTGAATGATCGATATCCATTTTCTGCCGGTTGCACCGTTGCCGATCTGACAATCGGCGCCAAGGTACGTGGATCTTTTGCGCTGGAGGAATCCCCGCACGCCGTCAGGGCCAAGGGCAACAAACATACCGCGAGGGGGAAAGGTCGGAGCCGGCGCATGGAATTCCTTTACTGAAAATAGGATGATCATCATATTCTCAGTCTTGTGACCGATATCGTCAACAGTCACAACGTCGCCGGCCCGATGTTCATCGCTGAATCAGAAGCGATAGCTGACGGAAGTACCGAGCCCACTGGCGCTGTTCTTGTATTTCGCGCTGTACGACCCCTTGCCCGCCGAGGTGTCGTTGATCTCGACGCTATCTTCCCAGAGATACGAATAGGCGACGTCGATGGTGACATTCTCCGCTGGAGTCCAACCGGCGCCGAGGCTGAACACCTTGCGATCGCCTGTCGGAATACGCGGTCCGCGATTGGTATTGTTCGCCGGAGACTGATCAACCGAGAACCCGGTACGCAGCACCCATTGATTGTTCAACCGGTACGCCGCGCCGATGGCGTGAGCCCAGGTGTCGTGCCAGTTCTGCTCCTCGCTGATCGTGCCCAACTGACCGGCGAGCAATGGCGGCAATCCACTGTTTTCGATGGTCAGCTCTTTGAAGCGACTCCAGCGCGTCCAGGTGCTGCCGGCATACAGCGTCCAGTCGTTGTTCAGTTGATGGGTGACCGAGAAGTCCACCGACTCCGGGGTGTCGACGTCCAGCGAGGCGTCATAGCTGCGACCGTTGACCCCGAGCACGTTGAAGATGCCATCGCTGAGTTTGCTTTTCGCGTCGAGGTGGTAACTGACTTTTGCGTGATAGGTCAGGCCCAGGCGGGTCTGCTCGTTGGCCTGGACCATGACCCCGGCGTTGAAGCCCAGCGCGGTGTCGTCGCCGGTGCTTTTGACTTTGCCGTCGTTGCGCCCGGGGCTCAGCGGATTGGCGACCATCCCCGACAGCTCGCCGCTGATGCGGTTGATGGTTGGGCCGAAGCCGATCGACACCTTGTCGTTGAAGGCATAGCTGATGGTCGGCTGGAACGTCAGCGTGGTGACTTCGCTTTTGTTGGCGTAGTAGCGGCCGGCAAAACCGCTGCCGTAGTCGGTGATCAGGCCAAACGGTACGTAGAACCCCACGCCGAACGCCCAATGCTCGTCGATCGGCTTGACGTAATAGCCCATCGGTACCGTGGTGGTCGGCACCATGTCGCCGTCTTCCTTGCCGCCGAACGTGCTGCGGGTCTGGCTGATATCGGACTTCGCAAACAGCGTCGCCTGCCCGACGCTGGCCTGCTCGCGCTTGAGCCGCGCCATGCCTGCCGGGTTGCCGAAAACGGTACTGGCGTCTTCCGCCGAGGAAGAGCGACCGGCAAAACCCGATCCCATGCCGCTGACGCTTTGCTCATTGAGCGCGAAACCGCCCGCCAGAACGTTCGACGATGCAAGAACGACAGCCAGCCCAACCGGGTGCTTGAGCATTGTTTTTTTCATTGTGTGGACTCTATGGGTGACTCGGAATTGGAATACCTGAACTGCGGCGGCCATGTTATCCGAGTGACCATGTCAGTCAATAGTCACGACTTGGGCAATTCATCGTCTGCCCTGTACAGGCGAGGCGATATAAGAGTGAGACTGATCCGAGTATTCGGATCAGCAGAGGGTCAAGGCATCAAGCTGCGCAGGATGAGGTTCGAAGTCAGCGTGGGCGCCACTTCGATGAAATCCAGATTGTGTTGCAGCATCAGTGGATTGACGAAGGGCCGCAGCGCCAAGTGGATCGACTCGACCGTCTCGTCCAGCGGCGTCCTGCGCTCGAACTCACCGGCCTCGCGACCATCGCGGACAATGTCGGTGATAAAGCGCTTGATCTGCGCATCGTAACGCTGCGCACTTGGCCAGTTCTCACCCGCTGCAAACGCGGCAATATCGTAGAGTTTGCGATCGTTGAAGAACAGATTCACACCCGTGGCGATCACGGTTTTTACCAGTCGGCGGAAACGCTCGGTTGGCGTCAGGTCTTCTTCGTTGATCGCTTGCTCGACCGCCGCAACGATCTGGCCCAGGCAGTTCGCGCAGATGGCTTCGCCAATCGCCTGTTTGGAATCGAAGAATTTGTAGATGTACGCCTTGGAGAAACCGATGGCCTTGGCCAGATCGGACACCGTGGTCTTGGCGTAGCCGTACTGGCTGAAATGCTCGTTGGCCGCCGCGACAATCTGATCACGAATGTCGTGATCGACGGGACCACGCGGGCCGGGGAAGGATGGGGAAACTGAGGACTGATTCATGTCGGCAGCTTACTCACCCGCCCGTCGACTGACAACGTGTGACTCATTCTGAAAACCACCACCCATCCACTGTGGGAGCGAGCCTGCTCGCGAATACGCCCGCCCAAACAACACCAATTCCCCAAGCTGCTGCACTAGCCGGCCTTACTGATCGCAGAAAAATTGATACGAGAAAAGCCATGCAGCAACATCCCGACAATGATCAGCGCCCCCGCCCGCAACCACGTCTCCCACCCCTGCTGACTGAGCAGCACCAGACACGAAACGATCGCAAGCACCGGAACGAAGGTCGGCACGCGAAAGTGGTCCTCCTCTACCCTGTCACGACGAAGAACCAGCACCGCCACATTGGTACTCAGAAAAACGAACAGCAACAGCAAGACCACCGTCTCTGCCAGCGTTGCCAGCGTCCCGGTGAGTGTCAGGGCAATGGCGACCAAGGTCGTTGCGACAATGGCAGCCCACGGAGTTTTTCGCTGAGGCAGCACCGCACCCAAAACACCCGGCAACAGCCCCAGATTCGCCATGCCATAGGTCAATCGGCTGGCCATGATCATGGTCAACAGCGCACCGTTGGCCACAGCGATCAGCGCAATGAAGGAGAACAGCGCCGGCGGGATGTCGAGGGTCGATGCGCGGACAACTTCGAGCAAAGGCGCCGACGTGGCCACCAACTTCTCGGTAGGCAACACCGAAGAAGCCGCCACGCCCACCGCCATGTAAACCACGCCAGCGGTGAGCAAAGCCGCGAACAAAGCACGCGGGTAGACCTTGCGCACGTCTTTGATTTCCTCGGCCAGATTGGCCGAAGTTTCGAACCCGACGAAGGAATAGAAAGCCAACAACGCCGCACCCAACACCGCCAGCACGGGACTGACGCCCGGTTTGAACGTGAGCGTCCGTCCCAGATCCGCATCGCCTGTGCGGAAATACCAGACCGCAGCCACGATCACCAGAAGCAGCCCCGACAGTTCAATCACGGTCATCACCAGATTCGCCCCAAGCGACTCCTTGATCCCCCGCGCGTTGAGCAGGCCGATAGCCAGAAGAAACACCAGGGCGGCAATCTGCGGCGATACGTCGACAAAGGCGTTGAGGTAATCACCGGCAAACGCCAGCGACAAACCCGCAGCGCTGGTGACCGCAGCCGCCAGCATGCAGAAACCGACGAGGAAGGAAATGAGCGGCGACTTGAAGGCCTTTTCCGCGAACACCGAAGCCGCGCCGGCGTGGGGATATTTGGTCACCAGCTCTGCGTAGGAACCCGCCGTCAACATGGCGAAGAACAACGCGATCAGCAGCGGCACCCAAATCGCGCCGCCCACTTCCCCCGCGATCGTTCCGGCGAGTGCGTAAACACCCGCGCCGAGTACATCGCCGAGAATAAACAGAAACAGCATCGGGAAAGTGATAGCCCGGCGCAGAGAAGTTTTGTCAGTGGGAGCCGTCACGGTCATTCCTTGGTTCAGGTGTGGAGGAGCTGGAGGGTTGTCACCTCAAACAATGGAAATGGCGCCGAAAGCAAAGTTCAAAATCTGTGATGGGGCTTGTCGGCACGACGCTATAAACATTGCCAACTCGACACCTGTGGGAGCGAGCCTGCTCGCGAAGCCCCCAGCCCGATCAACACAAATAATCAGCCAAAACCAATTCCCTAAACACCTCGTTTAAAACCGACATCCAGACTATTCCAGCAAGCTACAACGCCTTGCGCCATTGCCTACGACTACGCCAGAATCCGCCGGCTTGTGCGCCTCGGGCCGGGGCTCTATCGTTGGCCGGTCACTGAAAAACAGTGATCGGGTTTGGTAGCCCGCTTTCCACATGGCGCATAACGTCATCCTATGCAGATGCTTTCGCATCGGTTTTATGGTGGCCATGCGCAGGGCGTTTTCGAGCGCGCCGGTTTTTCCATGTGGGCCGGTCTACCAACCTTCGTATGGCCACCACCCTTCGTTTGGTAGCGAGAGTGATGGCTCCCTTGGTCACATATGGAGCTTCACCATGTTCAAAGTCACGCCAAACCCGCCACAGTCAGACGCAACCTCCCCCTACGAATCCCTCGACTCAAAAAAACTCCACAAAGCCGCCGACCGCGCCCTCGACCACTACCTCAAACCCACCGACACCCTCAAAACCACGCCCTACCAAACCAGCAGCATGTTCCTCGCCAACCCGAAAATCGCCACCGAAGAACTGCTGGTCAACGCTAGCGAATCGCTAGGCTCGGCCTCGGTGATGCTGAGTGATGTGATCGGGATGGTTGAAGGATCTGCGCGCAAGACACTGCAAGGTATCGCGCAGGTAGTGATGCTCGGCGAGCTGGCGGTTAATCAGGCGTTGGATAACGTCGTGCCGGTGGAGTAATCCTGCGGATGCAGGCGTTCGCTAATACCTCGCCCTCTTCGCTCGCGCCTCGATAGCCCATCCTTGCGCTGGGCTTTTTGCTCGTCAGTGGCAGTGGTAGTCGTTGGTTTTATGGTTGCGATGGCAACCCTTTGCATCAATGCCACCGCTGTGCGCAAAGGGTCTTATGCGCTCAGGCCGATCCAGCCATGGAAGCCGACATACAGGCCGACGCCAATGATCAGCACGCTGGACAGATAAGGAGCGCGGCGCGCCACGGTTCCCAGCCACGGCCAGCGATTGGAAGCCTGCCTGGCACCGATGGCCGCAGCGGCACCGACAGTGACCAAAGTCAGCGCCAAGCCGATGCTGAAACACAGAACGAGCATGCCGCCGAGCGCGACCTCTTTGACTTGCAGGCACAGCAACAGGACAGTGATGGCAGCCGGACAGGGAATCAGGCCGCCAGTCAGCCCGAACATGACGATCTGACCCGTGGTCACTTCACGGTTGGTGAAGCGTTTACGGATGTCGTTGGCATGAGCACGTTCGTGCGCATCCTGATAGCCATCAATCGACAGCTCCAGGCCTTCGAGTTCGGAATGCGCATGCCCGTGACCATGCTCCTGGAACGTCAGGTCGTAATCATGCGAATGCCCGGCATGTCCAAGGCTCAAGCGAGCGCTGAACTCGTGCGGTTCCGGAATATCCACCGTCGACTGCAGAAAACCTTCACGCTCGACGAACGCGAACGATTGGCTGCTGCCGTCCGGACGCGTCGTGGTCAGGCGAACATCCGAGGCTGCCCAGGCGTGTCCGCTCAAGGTCTTCAGGCGCCAGTGCGGTGGCATGCCTTCCTCGAAGATCGACAGTTCAACACGACCATGGCCGGTATCTATTCGGTGCGTTTCATCATGATGACCATGGTCGTGTTCGCCGTGATGGTGATCATCGCTTTGCTCGAACTTGAACATCTGCTCACCGCGCCAGGTACGCCACAGCATCCACAGGGCAATCGCGATGATCAGTGCAGAGGAAGCAAGCTGGAAATACGGCTCAGTGGTTTGAGCATCCAGGCCTTTGCCCAGGTACATGCCGCCGATGGCGACCAGCCACACCACGGCGGTGTGCGAAAGCGTTGCGGCCAACCCCAACAAAACAGCCTGTTTGACCGAGCCACGGATGGCCACGATGAAGGCCGCCATCATGGTTTTCGAATGGCCTGGCTCCAGGCCATGCAAGGCGCCGAGCAGAATCGCGCTCGGGAAATACAGCCAGGCGTGAGCCCCGCCTTGCTGCAACAGTTCAGCGAAATCGGGCATGTCAGACCTAAAGGTACTTGGTGATTTGTTTGAAGGCTTCCAGCGGTGCGCGCTCGCCATTGCCTAGCGCCGAAACGGTATCTTCGAGGCAGTGGTCGATGTGATCCTGGATGAGCGTGCGTTTGGCCTGGCAGATCGCTTTCTCAACTGCATGAAGCTGCTGGGCGATATCCACGCACTGACGCCCTTCTTCGATCATGGTGATGATGCCGCGCAAATGCCCGTCCGCCCGTTTGAGGCGTTTGATGATCGCTTCATGGCTTTGGTGGGTGTGGGGATGGCTGTGTTCGTGTTCTTGCACACTCATGACTTGAGGCCCGGCCTTCAATGAATTATGCTCGCATCCTATCCCCCCCACGGGGATACAGTCAAACGCAGACAAAGCCCCATTAATCAGGCCGAAAATCGGATTCCATGTTCAGCAGGACACTGACAATCACATTGGTAATCACACTTGCTCTTGCCATGTTTGTGGCTTGGGCCGGGCATACCTATTCGTTGTCGGTACCGTCGCAACAGCCAGCCTGGGAGATCACTCAAGACGCCCATCACTCCCACGGCGAAGAGGTTTCATCCGGCCATTCAATTCTTTCAGAACATTATCACTCGCCACTGACCCCTGATCATCAGCACGAAACGCCGCAACTCACAGCCGCGTTGGTGCTGGCGACCTCGCCAATGCCATCGATCCGTGTCGATGCACTGCGACACGCTGTTCCCCCGCCGCCGATATTCCTGATCGAGCGCCCACCACGTCCTTCGTTCGCATCCTGACCATGGCCGCAATGCGGCCCACGATCACTGCAACGTAGGATTTAATTCATGCATTCGCACTCATTGAGCGGTGTTGGCGTGTTCGCTGCGCCTGGGCATCGCCCGCTATTACTCTTGTTTTTATTTTTAGCGGCACTTTTCTTCGGCATGCCCGAAGCGATGGCGCATGCCGTCGCTGAAGGTGACAAGGGTTTCATTCAGGAAAGCACCGGCGTCATGTTGTTGCCGTTCATCTACATGGGCGCCAAACACATGATGACGGGGTATGACCACCTGCTGTTTCTGTTCGGGGTGATCTTCTTCCTCTACCGTCTGAAAGACGTTGGCCTCTACGTCACGCTGTTCGCCGTAGGCCACTCGGTCACGTTGCTGCTGGGGGTGCTCACCGAGGTCAGCATCAGCTCTTACATCATCGACGCCATCATCGGTTTCTCAGTGGTGTACAAGGCGCTCGATAACCTCGGCGCGTTCCAGCGCTGGTTTGGCTTCCAACCCAATACCAAAGTGGCCACGCTGATCTTCGGCCTGCTCCACGGTTTTGGTTTGGCGACCAAGATTCAGGAATACGAGATCTCACCAGATGGTCTGATTCCAAACCTGATCGCCTTCAACGTCGGTGTAGAGATCGGCCAATTGCTGGCCCTCAGCGCAATTCTCATTCTGATGGGGTACTGGCGGCGCACCGGCAGTTTCTGGCGCCATGCCTATACCGCCAACGTCGCCATGATGAGTGCCGGTTTCCTCTTGATGGGTTACCAGATCACCGGCCTGTTTGTCTCCGCCTAAGGAATTCTGACCATGTTCAATACTCCGCTTCCAACTGTTAATGAATTGCCAAGCACTCGCAAACTGCTGCGCTCGACTGTCATCGCGATACTGGTTGCTACCGGCCTTTTGGTGACTGTTGTCATGCCTTCTGAATACGCGATCGATCCGACAGGTGTAGGCCGAACACTGGGGCTGACCCAGATGGGCGAACTTAAAATCATCCTTGCTCAGGAAGCGTTGGCCGATGCCGCGCCGCCTCAAGCAGCCGCTCCAGCTCCGGCTCCAACTGCGGCTCCAACTCCGGCGCAGCAAGTTGCGCAAGTCCAGACCGTTCAGAAGCCTGTTGCTCAGCCAGTGACGGCACCCTCCCCGGCCCTGAAGTCCAATCAGATGAGCGTAACGCTCAAACCTGGCGAAGGTACGGAAATCAAACTGGAAATGCTGAAGGGCAAGACTGTCAGCTACGAATGGACGGCCACTGGCGGGCTCGTCAACTACGACACTCACGGCGAGCCCTACAACGGCGAAAAGGGTTACTTCCACAGCTACAACAAGGGCAAGCAGGTCAAGAGCAATAAAGGCGAATTCACCGCGTTATTTGACGGCACTCACGGCTGGTTCTGGCGTAATCGCAGCAACAAGGACGTGACCATCTCGCTGAATACGACCGGCGATTACCTGAGCGTCAAAAAGTAGTCCGGAACACATTGAAAACGAGGCCGCAAATGCGGCCTCGTTTTTTTCTGCGCGACGAAAAGCGCTGGATTCAAATTCCACAAATGTCCGTGCGCAGCCGCCAGGCGTCTTTCGCCGGTGGCATGCCGAACAGACGGGCGTAGTCTCGGCTGAACTGCGAGGGACTTTCGTATCCGACTGCATATCCCGCCTCTGCGGCGTCGACCGCTTCAGTGACCATCAGCCGGCGTGCTTCCTGTAGCCGCAACTGGTTACGAAATTCCAGCGGGCTCATCGAGGTGATCGCCTTGAAATGCGTATGAAACGAAGAACGGCTCATGCCGGCGATTTCGACGAGGTCATCTATTCGACACGCTTCGTTGTAGTGGCTGCGCAGCCAGGCAATGGCCTTGGCAATCTGGTTCAAGCGGCTGTCTGCTTGTGCCATCTGCCTGATGAGGCTGTTGCCGTTTTCGGTTAGAAGGCGATAAAGCATTTCGCGAATCACCAGCGGAGCGAGCGCTTCGATATCCCGTGGCCTGTCGAGCAGCCCGGCCAGCCGAACCGCAGCATCCAGCAGTTCTGGAGTCGTATCGTTGAGCGTAATGACTGCCGGCGGTGCACTGACGCTCTCTTCTCGTAGCGGATGGCGCAGCGCAAGTTCACTCAACACAGCGGTATCGAGATCCAGCGCCAGGCACAGATAAGGAACAGCCTCACTCGCCTCGATGACCGAGCCCATCACCGGAAGGTCTACCGATGCAATCAGGTACTTGGCCGGATCGTAAACATAGGCGGTAGTACCCAGCATCGCTTGTTTTCGTCCCTGAGCGACAAGGCAGAGCGTTGGCTCATACACCACCGGCATAGGCATCGTGGGCGAAGCCGAACGAATCAGGCTGACACCCGGAATCGCGGTGCTGTGAATGCCGTCATCCCGGACGTGACGACCAATGATATCGACAAGCTTTGAAAGGGAATTCAAACACAACTCCATCACGTGGGGATTCGGCGGTTGGGCATCTGGTATCGGATGATCAAGCAAGAAATCAGGACGATCCTGCAACAGCCCTCCTCCGCTCGTAAGTCACACTTCAGATGAAGCCCAGAGGTACTGCCGGCCACACCCGCGCCGATTCTTTGCCAAAGCCCCATATAGAGCAACGGCGTGAGGGAACGCAACTAGCGGCTTACAGATAACAACAACGGCCCATCCAACTCGACGGGGCTCATCGGACAGATTAAGGAGCACGGGAAATGACGTTTGTTCAACGCCTCTCTACAGCGCTAGCACTGGTCCTCACCACACTCATTGCAGAGCCGGCGCCCGCTGTGGCCAGCGAACCGGCTACGGAGCGCAACCGCCAATTCGTTGCGCAAGCGTTCAACCAGTGGGCTCAGGGCGGCCGGACGTTCTTCACAGATGTCCTGGCTCCCGATGTGATCTGGACAATCAAGGGGACGAGCCCTTCGGCGGGCACTTATCGGGGCCGAGATGACTTCCTGAAACGCGCAGTCCAACCATTCGCAAAACGGCTCGCCTCGCCCGTTCGCCCGACGGTGGCGGATATCTGGGCTGAAGGCGATGACGTCGTCGTGCACTGGGACGGCACCGCCACCGCAGCCGACGGCGCGCCTTATCGCAACAGCTACGTATGGATCATGCGCATGCGAAACTTGCAGGCAGTTGAAGTCATTGCCTTTCTCGATCTGGTGCCTTATGACGACGTTATCAGGCGAATTCCGCTTGAAGCGGGCAATGTTGAATAGATAATCCTGCCAAGATCGGCTGGAGGATCTGCTCGCGAGACGTTGCGAGATATTAAGTAAGTGGGCATGTCGCGAATGTCGGCTTTCGGCCAGAAGCTGCCCGTCACGGGCGTCCCCCCTTTGGTTGATGACAGTCTTCGACGACCACCCTGCCGCGCACCCCAAGATGCGCGGCAGGAGGATAAATATCCACCTGGCCAAGCGCGACGCGGTGGAATCTCAGAACAACGACACCGGTATTTTCACGATGACCCGCAGCTCGTCAAAGTTGCCCTCGACCTGATGACTGCTCGCGCGATGCCAGGCGTAACCGGCAAGGATATTGGCCCCCTTCAGCTCGGTTCCCTGGAAGGTATAACTGGCGAAAACACCGGTTTCATTATGGTGCTCGTTATCCTGAAGAGGTGAAGCGGTATAAACACCTTTGCTGCCTCCGTTGTAACCGGTGCCGTCAATACCCCAGCCACGTGTATGCCAAAGTATGCTTTTGAAGCACGGCACGCCGTAGGCCGCCCAGTCATTGATGTACTTGATCTGCAACGAGGTTTCGTTCGGCCCGTTGAAATAGGAAACCATGGTATTGGGCAACGAAATGGCATTTGATTCTTTGACGTAATCGAAGAACTCATCACCGACTATTTTCTGCAGGCCAAACTCGACGGTATGGTTCTTGAAGCTGGGGGTAACCGTCAGGCCATAGGCCTGCTGATCGATATAACCGGCCTCTTGTTTTCCGCTGGATTGGGTGTTGTAAGCCGACAACTTGACGGAGGTTTTTATTTCTCCTGTCTTGAAGTCCCGGCTTAGGCCTAGATATTCCCGATCCCAGATATCCTGAATACGGGAAACATAGACACTGCTCTTCAACCCGCCCGCACTGGTGTAATCACCGCCCACGTAGGCGGTCCAGTCACTGCTGACCGGGCGCATTGCATATTGAAGCCCTATGGGCTCGGTACCGGCCGCATAGCGGGGCGCCATTTTCGAGAAATAACCGGACTTCAATACCAGACCTTTGATGGATGAGTTTTCGAACGACCATCCATCAAAAGACGCCGGCACGGTACGTGTATCGGAAAAGTTCATCACGGGGTTGGCCACTTGATGACGGCCAATTTTCAATTCCGACTCAGCCATTCGCAACTTCAGCGCGGCAACGCCCAGGCGGCTCCAGCTCGGCTCGACATCACCGTCACTGTTGACCAGCATGCGGTTACTGCCGCCTGCCGCATCAGCGGGGTTGCGCTCCAGTGCAACGACCGAATATGCAGCGAGATCAAGCCCGACGCCCACCGCCCCAGGTGTATACCCGGAGATAAAACCCAGCTTTAAGCCCTGTTGCCAGGCGACTCGGTCATGCGAAACCCGTGACCCATCATCGGTACGATAACGGTAGACCGTGTCTCCCCTGCCGATCTCTTTGGAATACCAGTGCCGGGTATCCAGTGTCAGAGAACTTCCCTTAAAAAAACCGCTGTCGGAATTCTCCGCCAGTGCTTCAACACTCAGCAGCATGCCGGGCAAGACACACGCCAGCACAGCTCCACTCTTTACAGGAAGCCACATAGGGATAACCCTCAACTTTTATTATTTTTATATGCCAATAGCGGATTGTTACGAAGCGACCGAAAGTCAGTTAACCAAAACCTTATCGGGACAGTTCGGACACATACTTGACTAGCTTCTCTGCCATCTCGGCGTTGGCCGTGTTCACGGGAGCAAAGTGATTGGAATCACACAGCGCGTCATACCGCGATTCCACGCCCGCGGTATTCGCGCGCTTCACGTAATCGCGAACGGAGGGAAAACGGTCACTCTGATTGGTGATGAATATCTGCGGGACTTTTACCAGTGGCATCTGCGCCGGGGAGACTTCCTGCAAACGCTTCTGCAGCGCCTCACCTTGAATGTTGCCAAGCACCTTGGCCTGAACATCGCCGCGTGGCAGGGTCGAATACCACGCCAAGTCGACCACACCATCGAGCACGACCACGCCGGAGATTTTCAACGGGTTTGCGGCATACAGTTCAGACTCCGGCTTCAACAGGCTTCTACCGGCCAGCCACAGCGCGTAATGCCCCCCCGATGAGTGACCAATGGTGACCGTTTTCTTCAAGTCCAACGGGTACGTCTTCGCCAGCTCCTGCAACTTGTCCGCCGCGCTGGCGACCGTTTTGAAAGAGTTCGGCCATTCGCCGTAACTGCCCACACGACTGTATTCGATGTTCCACGTCGCGAAGCCTGCCTTGGTCAGCAGATCAGCGACCGGCGCCATGTAGTCGAGGCTGACATCAGCGCTCCAGCGTCCACCGTGAACAACCACTACAACCGGAAACGGCCCTTTGCCTTTGGGTAAACGCAGGTCGCCGAAGTTATCCAGGCCTTTGCCATAATATTCACGGTGCACATCGCCCATGACCGCGGGTGCGCGCTTCACCGTTTCCTGAAACAGTGACCATTCATCCTGAGGCGCCGACAGCGGCAGTGGTTTTTCGCAGGCAACATTGTTCTCTACGGCCTGAACACCGAAGGCCACAGAGGCCAGCAATAGCGACACGGCAATTTTGCATTTCATTGGGAACCCTACCTTTTTTTGATTTTAAAGTTCACAGCCAGGTTGTTCTTGAGTCGGTTTCGCAGAGCATCAACGCAACAAGCCAAAGCGCTCAGCGAGCGAAAGAGCAGTTACAACCCGGCAAAGATCGCTGTCGGATTCAGGCCCGAGCAGCGTCCAGTTTTAGCCACCGCTTGATCCACTGCACCATGGGGCCGCTGCCTGCCGCCAGGTCGTCGAGGATGTTGAAATGGTCTGAGTCCAGCGCGAGCAGCTCGGCCGGTGCGCCTTGTTCTATGCAGGCGCAGGCATAGTCCATCGTCTGGCGGCGGAATTCGTCCGTCTCGCGCAGCCCGTAGGCCAGCATCAGGGGCGGGAGCCGCGCCGGAATGTGCAATATCGGGCTCAGCGACTCGACTGATTGCCAGGTGAAATCAATCGTCGAGGCCAGAAAGGTATGCGGTAGCGGACGCAAGTCAAACACCCCGCTGACAGCGATGGCGCCTTGGTAGGGTTGGGCCGGCAGGCCATAGTCGCCCACCCAATCGGTCGCCAGCAGCTCGGCCACTCCGTGGGCTCCAGCTGAATGCCCGACCACCACGATGCGCTCGCGATCAATCCCGAACCGCTCGGCGTTGCGCCACAGGAAGCAGAACGCCGCGCGATGCTGGCGTACGATCTCGGCAATGGTGACTTTCGGCGCCAGCGTGTAGTTCTCAATCACCGTCACCACGCCCAGCGCGGCCAAGCCCTTGGCCACGAAGCTCCACTCCTTGCTGGTGGTCGCCCGCCAGTAACCGCCATGAACGAAGAACACTGCCGGGCGCAAGGTTCCGGGGGTTGCCTGTTGGGGGAAAAACACGTCGAAGGTTTCGTCTAGGGTCGGGCCGTAGGGCACGTCCAGCTTATTGGGCAGTTGGGCGCGTGCGATTTGGCTTTGCTCGATGAACCGCTGAACATAGCCATCGAAGTCTTTGACCGAGGCCTCGATGTCGTACTGCTCGTCAAGCTGCGCCGTCGTGGTAAAACGTTGGTAGATCGGGATTTTCATACAGGCATGCTCCGGGGAGTTCTTGGGGGCCAGCGCCATTGGCAATCGTTCGGCAAGAGGTCAGAACGGAAAAACGAGCTTTAGCCAATAGGCGTCGCCTTCGGCGCGATTGCGCACCGCGCGCTCCTGCTGCCACTTTGCGGTCACGAACCAACCCCGCTGACTGCTGTATTTGATCGATGGGCCGATGGCGAACGCGCGGCCTTTATTGTCCTCGACCCGCTCACCGCGGACATCGTCGTCGGTGGTCTGCCGGTACACGTAGCCGCCCACACCGAGCACCCAGCCATTGCTGAGGCCCCAGCCAATGGCATAGTCGGCGTGCAGCTCCTGGCCGGAACGGTAATCAGTGTCGCGGTTGCGCAGGTTGAAGTCGTACATGGTCTTGATGTCGATGTTCAGCCCGTTCGGATCGACGTAGCTGAAGGCCGCCACCGGTTGCACGGTCCAGTAATTACGGCCGATATTGACCAGATCGTCGCGGTCAAAACGTCCCGTGGGAGCGAAGAAATCGATGCCATAGGCGGCATGCATTTTTTCACTGTAGTGGTAGCCCAGGCCGGGGCCGAACGTGATGTCGCCCAGCTCGCGCTTGCGCTGACTGGTGCCGTCGAGCGAGACCTTCAACTCGACCAGCGGCGCGATGGCATGGAACGCCAGACTGCCGCCCAACACCTTCTGCTCGGTGACCCACACGACGCGCGGCGCAATGACATCGGCGCGCAGGCGGAAGTCCACTGGCAGCTGCCGCCCGTCATTGCCGCGCAAACGGTCGGCGCGGTAACGCTGGGCGTAGACGGTGCCATACAGGCCCGGTGGCGGCATGGCGCCAGACAAGTAGTTTTCGGCACCCATAGGGTACATGGAGCCGCCACCTTCGGTGGCGAGGGTTTGCGCGGCCGGCGCGGTCAGCGAGCAGCCCAGTAACAGCCGCGCGGTGACAAGAGATGGGCTTACTGCACTGTTGTTATTGTTCATCGTGTCTACCCATTGATTGGCGAAAAAACCAGGCAGGCGCTCACCTTTCACTAGCGCAGCCGCCCCAGGTCAGGCCCGAATCACCTGCGGGCCTTATCGGAAAAACCTGCAAATAAGCGCTTCAGGTCTTTTTGAGCATGTCGAGGGCAACGTCGACGATCATGTCTTCCTGGCCGCCGATCATCCGGCGCTTGCCCAACTCGACGAGGATGTCGAAAGCCGACAAGCCGTATTTGCTGGCGGCCGCTTCGGCGTGGCGCAGGAAGCTTGAATAAACCCCGGCATAACCCAGCGCGAGCGTTTCGCGGTCGACCCGCACCACCCGCTCCTGCATAGGGCGGACGATGTCTTCGGCGGCATCGATCAGCTTTTTCACATCACAGCCGTGGTTCAGGCCCATGCGCTCGGCCGCGGCGATGAACACTTCCATCGGTGCATTACCTGCGCCGGCGCCCATACCGGTGAGGCTGGCATCGATGCGATCGCAGCCGTTTTCAAGCGCAATCAGGCTGTTGGCCACGCCGAGGCTGAGGTTGTGATGGGCATGCATGCCGGTCTCGGTTGCCGGGTCGAGCACGTCCTTGAGGGCCTTGAAGCGCTCGGCAATGTCCCACATGTTCATCGCCCCGCCCGAGTCCACCACGTAGACGCACTGTGCACCGTAGCTTTCCATCAGCTTGCCTTGCGCGGCGAGTCCGGCGGGGGTTTGCATGTGGCTCATCATGAGGAAACCGACGGTGTCCATACCCAAAGAACGGGCGTATTCGATGTGCTGGCGGGATACGTCGGCTTCGGTACAGTGGGTGGCCACGCGCACGATGCGCGCGCCGGCGTTGTAGGCAGCCTTGAGGTCGTGCACGGTGCCGATCCCCGGCAGCAACAGCGTTGCAATGCGGGCACGCTTGACCACTGCCGCCGCCGACTCGATCCACTCAAGATCGGTGTGGGCACCAAAGCCGTAGTTGAAACTCGACCCCTGCAAGCCATCGCCGTGCGCAACTTCAATGCTGTCTACGCCGGCGTCGTCCAGCGCCTGGGCGATCCGTGCAACTTGTTCGAGGCTGTAGCGGTGACGCACGGCATGCATACCGTCGCGCAGGGTGACGTCGGAAACGTGGATTTTTCTATTCTTGTCGATCATTTTCCCACCCCTTCAGCGGCGAGTTGCGCTTGGGCAATACGTTCGGCGACGGTCAACGCCGCGCTGGTCATGATGTCGAGGTTGCCAGCGAACGCCGGCAGGTAATGCCCGGCACCTTCCACTTCGAGGAACACCGCGACCTTGATGCCGGTGCTCCAGCCCAGACCGGGAATGTTCTGCCGGTTGTCCTCGCCGAAGTGCTCGAACTGAACTTGTTGTTTGAGCCGATAACCCGGCACATAACGACGCACTTCAGCGACCCGCGCCTCGACGGCGCCGGCGATTGCCTGGGTGTCGGCATCCGGCGGCACGAAGCAGTAGATGGTGTCGCGCATGATCAGCGGCGGCTCGGCCGGGTTGAGGACGATGATCGCCTTGCCACGGGCGGCTCCGCCCACTTCTACGATGGCGCGAGACGTAGTCTCGGTGAACTCATCGATATTGGCGCGGGTGCCGGGGCCGGCAGACTTGCTGGAAATCGCCGCGACGATTTCGGCGTAATGCACCGGCGCCACGCTCGCCACTGCATGCACGATCGGGATGGTCGCCTGGCCACCGCAGGTGACCATGTTCAGGTTCGGCGCCTCGGCATGCTCGGCGAAGTTCACCACCGGAATCACGAAAGGCCCAAGCGCGGCCGGGGTCAGGTCGATGACGCGCACACCATGGTCGCGCAGTCTGGCGTCATGCACCTTGTGCGCACCTGCCGAAGTGGCGTCAAAGGCGATGCGGATTTTCTTGAAATCGGGCAGCGCGAGCAGTCCGTCGATGCCCTCTGCGGTGGTGGGCACGCCGAGACGTTCGGCACGCGCCAGACCGTCGGAGGTCGGGTCGATGCCGACCATTGCAGCCACTTCGAGCATGTCGGAATTGCGCAGGATCTTGATCATCAGATCGGTGCCGATGTTGCCCGAGCCAATGATTGCCACGGGAATGCGAGCAGATGACATCTGTTCTTCTCCTGTCGAGTGCAGGCCAGCCCCTCGGCTGCGGCCCGCACTCGGTGAGTGGGTTCAGCGCAATGGCTTGTAGGCCACGGCTTTGATTTCGATGACCAGATGCGGGTGAGGCAACTGGTGCACGGCTACAGTGGTGCGCGTCGGGCCGTCGGCGTCGAAGAACTGCGCGTAGACCTGGTTGTACTGAGCAAAATCGTTCATGTTGACCAGATAGCTGCACACCTCAACCACGTCTTCGAGGTCGGCATCGACACTGCGCAGAATGTCGCGAATGTTGTTCAGCACCTCGCGGGTCTGCACTTCAATGCACGGGCGCACGCGCCCAGTGGCATCCAGCTCGGCACCGGCGATGCTGTTGTCGGGGCGGCGCGAACTGGTGCCGGAAACGAACAGAAAGTCACCGGCGCGTTTGACGTGCGGAAAGGCGCCCAGCGGGGTGGCCTTGCCATCGACCACGCGGGCACGGGTTTGCGCTTTGTCACTCATGGCTTTACTCCTCGCGCAGCGTTTGGAACGCCACGCTGCCCAGATGCTGGAATTCACAACGCACCGCGACCCCCGGACGCAACGCCACGGCTGCCGTCGCGGCACCGGCCAGCACCAGGCTGCCGGGTTCCAGCGCTTCGCCGTGCTGCGCAGCCAGGCGCGCCGCCGCCACCAGCGCACGTACTGGTGCCCCGAGGATCGCCGCCGTGCTGCCCATCTCCACCGCGCGGCCGTCGAAGCTCATCACCAGCCCCAGATTGTCGAGATTGGTGTCGGGCCGCTGCCATCCGCCGACCACGAAGCCGGACGACGAAGCGTTGTCGGCGACCACGTCAGGCAGCGAAAACTTGAAGTCGCGGTAGCGCGAGTCAATTACCTCCAGCGCCGGCGCGACGGCTTCGACTGCGGCCAAGGCCTGCAACGGCGTCACCTGCCCTTGCAGGCGCTTGCCGAGCAGAAAGCAGACCTCCGGCTCGACACGCGGGTGCACATACCGGGACAAATCAATGCTGCCGCCCTCCTCGATCCACATGTCCGAGGTCAAGCGCCCCCAGATCAGATCGGAAACACCCATCTGGGCCATTTTCGCGCGGCTGGTGAAGCCCATTTTCATGCCCACCTGACGCGCGCCACGGGCAAGACGTTGTTCGATCAACTGGCGCTGCACCTGATAGGCCTCGTCCAGCGTGACGGTGTCTTCACCGCTGAGTTGCAGGGTCGCCTGAGCGAGCCGGGCCGCCTCATCGAGGCGCTGGGCAATACGTTGAATTTTCATGCGGATCACCTCAATTGGCGGGTTCGAAACAGGCCCGGACGCTGCCCAGACCCTGAATGCGTGCCTCGAAAACATCACCGGGCGCGACACTGACCATCGGTCCCAAGGCACCGCTGAGCACCACATCGCCGGCCCGCAGTGGCGTGCCCATATCGACCAGGGTGCGCGCCAGCCACAACGCGGCATTCAAGGGGTGACCCAGGCATGCCGCACCGACGCCGAAAGATACGGGCTCGCCCTGGCGCTCCATGACCATGCCGGCCAGGCGCAAATCCAGATCGGCAAGTTTCACCGGCCGCTGGCCGAGCACGTAGAGGCCGGCCGAGGCGTTGTCGGCGATGGTGTCGAGAATGCTGATGTTCCAGTTGGCGATGCGGCTACCGACCACCTCAATGGCAGGCAGTGCATAGGCGGTAGCCGCGAGCAAATCGCTTAGCACGATGTTTTCGCGGTCCAGATCGCGCTCCAGCACCAGCGCCACTTCCGCCTCGCACTTGGCCTGCATAAGGCGCGGCCAGGCGATCGCCTCGCCATCGGCGACCTCCATGCTGTCGTACAAGGTGCCGAAGTCCGGTTGATCCACGCCCAACTGCTGCTGCACCGCATGCGAGGTGAGGCCGATCTTGCGCCCGGTGATACGCCGCCCGGCGTGGACCTGGCGCTGGGTGTTGAGCTGTTGCACCCGGTAGGCGTCGGCAATCGAGGCCAACTGATCGCGGACCGGCAGCACCGGTTCGCCGCTTGTGGCCGCCTGGTCGAGCAGATCGGCAACTCGTTGAAGTTGATCGCTCATTGCTCGCTCTCCTGGTCAATGCGTACGCAGACGTTGGTCAGTTCCGAATAAAAGTTCAGTGAGTGCATGCCGCCCTCACGGCCGATGCCGGACAATCCAGCGCCACCGAACGGCGTACGCAGATCGCGCAAAAACCAGGTGTTTACCCAACTGATGCCCACGCGCATGGCCTCGCTGACGCGGTGCGCGCGGCTCAGGTTGGTGGTCCAGATGGTGGCGGCCAGGCCGTAACGGGTGTCGTTGGCGCGGGCGATGACTTCACGCTCGCTGTCGAACGGCGACACGTGGCAGATCGGCCCGAAGATTTCTTCGCGCACCGAACGGGAGTCGTCGGACAGCCCGGCAATGACGGTCGGCTCGACCCATGCGCCGTTATCACGTGCATCACCAAAATGCGGTACGCCGCCACCGGCGATGAAGGTCGCACCTTCCCGGCGCGCAAGTTCGAAGTAACTCAGCACCTTGTCGCGATGCTTGGCCGAAATCAGTGGCCCCATCTGCGTGGCAGGATCGTGGGGCCAGTCGATTTTCATCACCTTGATGCGCTCGGCAATCGCTGTGCAGAAACGCTCGAAAATCGGCCGTTCGACATACACCCGTTCGGAGCACAGGCACACCTGACCGCTGTTGAGAAACAGCGCGCGCATCATGCCGTCGATCATTTTCTCGAAGTCGCAGTCGGCGAAAATGATCGCTGCGTTCTTGCCGCCCAGCTCGAACGACACCGGCTTAACTCCTTCGGCGGCAGCACGCATGATGGTGGTGCCCGTGCGTGATTCGCCCGTGAATGTGATGGCGCTGATGTCCGGGTGCCGGGAAATGAACTCGCCGGCCGAGTCCGGACCGAAACCGTGCACCAGGTTGAACACGCCATCCGGTACACCGGCGGCTTGCATCACTTCGGCGAGCAGCGTCGCGGTGCCGGGAGTGTCTTCGGAAGGTTTGACCACCACCGCGTTGCCGCACGCCAAGGCCGGTGCGACCTTCCAGGTCAGCAACAGCAACGGCAGGTTCCACGGGGAAATCACTCCGACCACGCCGAGTGGCTTGCGGGCGGCGTAGTTCAGCGCGTAGGCACCGTCTGGCAGGTCCAGGCGATGGCTGTCCAGCGGCGCGGTGGCGAGGATGTCTGCGAAGGTACGGAAATTGGCGATGCCGCGTGGCACGTCGATCACCGAGGCCATGGCCAGCGGCTTGCCGGTGTCGGCCATTTCGGCGGCCAGGAAATCGGCCTGGCGACGCTCCATTTCGTCAGCGATCCGGCGCAGGACGTCGACACGTTCAGCGGCGCTGGTGCGGCCCCAGGCGCCAGCGACGGCGCGATGGCCAGCCTTGACCGCCTCGTCCACCAGCTCGCGGCCAGCCTCATGGACCACGGCGACGACGGAGCCGTCGACCGGGCTGATGTCCTCGAAGGTGCGCGGGCTCTCGACCCAGCGACCATTGATAAAATTTCGATAGTTTTTCATGACTGACCTCAATGACACGGCTGACGGCGAGCCTGCAGCCGGCTCGCGAATTTGCAGAGGCCCGGCCCGATAAATCGCGGGCGCAGGCATGCACGGCTTGCGTTGCAACGGCAACGCAAACGGTCTACGGAAAAAAATTGATGCGGCGCGCTTCAGCAGCGGTGATGAGCGAGATCGCGCACCTGCTCGTTCATCCCCTCAGGGGTTGAACTCCACGACAGCGGCGCCGCTGCCATACAACGCGCCGTAGTGATGCACTGTGGCGCCCTGGAAACGCCCACCGAGTGCGCCGAGCAACCAGTGGAAATGCTTGAAACCCATGTCCACCCGCGCTTCGGCGGCATAGGCCGGCAGCACTTCGCGCAGCGCATCGACATCGCCCGCCTCGATCAGCGCCAGAACCTTGCGATTCCAGGCGTCTTCTTCTGCGTGGACGATGCGGTCGTCCTGCGCTTCGATGGGTTTGGTAAACAGGCTCCCGGACAAGCCACCGACGCCCACCACTGCCACGCGCTTGCCTTGTTCGGCAGCGCAGGCCACGGCAATCGCCGCCAGCATCTCGGTCGCTTCGGCGTTGTCGTAGAGGTTGTTGGACGCCACCACCAGCGGCAACGCTTCGCTGCCCACACTGAGCGCGGTGCTGGCGACGATGGTTCCGGTGTCGATCGGAAAGCCTTGATAGTCGGCGCCACGGGCATTCACACCTTTGGCCCGGCAGGCCTCGATGCAAGCGTTGGCCAGGCTCACATCGCTGTACAAGTCATAGGCCATCTCACCGAATTCGTGCCAGTTTTCGTCGACGTGAATGTCTTCGCTGCGGCGCCGGGTCAGCCAGATCTCATCAAGCACGGCGAACCATTGCGTGGAATAGAGCAGCACCACGTCGGGCCGAGAGGCACGTAATGCGGCGCCGGCCTGTTGCATGGCCTGTCGGAAGCGCTGCCAATTGGGCACATCGGGGCAAAGTTGCGGCAGCGGGCTACCGTGGACCAGAAAAGCCGATACAAGCGTCATGGTTGTTCACCTTGAAAAGAGGTCTGCGAGTCGCGAGGTTCAGGCGGCTTCTGCTGCGGCACGGGCGAGACCGGCCTTGAGCAGATTCCATTCCATTACCGCGTTGCCAGTGCCGATTACCGTGCCGTAGCCGTGCAGTTCCGCCGCCAGTTGCGGGTACTGCATGGCCGCGTGCATCCAGGTGAACGCACCGGACTTCACTTCGGCGAACGCCTCGTCGATGAACTGCGGCAGCAGACGAAAGACTTCATTCATTTCCCCGCGCCGCATCAGCTCGATCATGCGCATGTCCCACTGATACCCCAGTTGGCTCTGCGGATGTTCCTGGGTCATGTCTTCTGGCGGCTCCGGCTCTTGATGAAAATGCCAATGCGATAGAGTGTTGGACGCCAGCAGCACCGCGCGCTTGCCCGATTTGGCGATCGCTTCGCGGGTGGCCTTGCCCAACAGATCCATCTCCACCTGGCCCTCTTCCATGCTCAGGTAATAAGGCGTGTTGTTGGCCGAGATCGACACCACTGGAATGTCCCACTGCGGACGGATCATATGCAGTGCGGTGATGGTGCCGTAGTCGACGCGAAAACGCGGGTTGCGCATCATCTTGGTCTGCAGCCCTGCCTTGCGGCCTTCTTCACAGCAGGCCTCGGCCAGTTCGACGTCGAATTTTATCGAGTAGTCGAAGCGAAACAGGTTGGGAAAGATCGGGTCGACCGAGCGCCCGGCCAGGTGCTCGACACCGATGAAATGATGCCCCACGGACGTGATCCAGTGCGGCGAGTGCACCAGCAGTACGTCCGGCTTCAACGCCTCGACACTGGCGCGCGCCCGCTCATACGCCCAGCGCAATTGTTCCCAGCCGCCCTGGGAGCGTGGTTCGTTCTGCGGTGGGTTTTCCGCATAAAGAATGTGCGGTGGATGAGGGGCCAGAAACCCGCTGATAATTTCACCGTTTGCCATGTCGCTTCTCCTGTTCTTTTTGTGTTGCATCAAGGCAGTGAAGAATCAATCGCGAACTGGAATTCCATTTCAACCAACGCCCCCAACGGCAGCGCATCAACCCCTAGCGAAGTTCGCGCAGGTGGGGTGCGCCCCTCGAAGAAAGCTTGCCAATGCTGATTGAGCACGCCGAACTGGCTGAAGTCAGCGCAATAGATCCGCACCAACATCAATTTCTCCAGTCCGAACGTCAGCTCCTTGCACAATTCGCTGAGGTTGATCAGGATCTGCTGCACCTCTGCGGCCATACCGCCGTCTACCAGGCCGCCGTGGGCCGGGTCGAGACCGACCATTCCCGAGACGAAAATGAAACCGCCGGCCCGTACCACAGGGCTATAGGCAAAATGCGGCGCAGGCAAGGCGCGGCTGACCAGAGGAGTCCATGTAACAGCAGTTGCCGGGGTCGCTGACCAAGTCATTTTGTTATTCTCATTAAGTACGTATACGTCCTTTATGGGGCCGATGCTATGACCGGTCATAAGGCCTGTCAACGACTTTTTGGCGGTCAGCAGCAAAAACAATAGTACGTGCACGTTGATTATTGGCAGACTTGTTTCGCCGTGCCGGAAGACCAATACTTAACTGGCTGATTTGCCTGACAAATAGTACGTGCACGTACTTATGATTGATCCCCAAAGGATCGCCACCGCAAGGAATGACCGGACGTCCAATGCCATCCACACGCACGCCAGAGCCCGCGAAACTTTCTTCCCAAAGCCAGCTACTCGTCGACCAGTTTCACCTGGAAGACATCGTTTCCCACCTGCTGCGGCGGGCACACTTCGTCGCGGAAGAACTGTTCAACGCAGAATTTTCCGGCGAATCGATCACCCCGCGACAGAAAGCAGCACTGATCGTGGTATCGCAACACCCCGGCCTGACCCAGAACGCACTGGCCGGTCACCTGTTCATGGATCGCAACACCGTTGCCGAAATGGTCAAACGCCTGTGCGCCAACGGCATGCTGATCCGTACCAGCGCTAAAACCGACCAACGCGCCTATCAGCTGTACCTCGGAACCGAGGGCGCCGAGCTACTGGATCGCGTGCTGCCGCGTGATGCAGAAGTGGAAAGGAAACTGCTGGAACGCCTGCCGGAGGAATATCGGCCGCTTTTTTTGAAGTGCCTGAAGATGATGGTTGCGCCGTTGGATGAGTCATAACGTGGACAGCGGCGCTCGGTTTTCTCTGATTTGCAGATTGGCAAAAAACGAACCCTTTGAATGGCGCTATGTAACGTCTTAACGTAATTGCTGATTACAGAGAAGATGATCACTTGCCTGAATAGAGTCTGGTCTTCTGGGTTGATCGCACAAGCTTCAATGACGCTGATCAACGCCGGAAAGCTGGTTTTGTCTACATCGATTTAAACGACGCTAAAGTCATGCTTGGGCAAGTCAACTTGGACGATGGTTGACTGCGTTACAAAGCAAGCCGTTCGGCTGAGGGTCCAATCTGCAGATAGATGTCAAGGCTGCTGCGCTCTGCATGAAAAACCTTAATTGGCTGCATTTTCGCACCTTCGCGAATGATCAAACTCTCCGTATAGAGCGGCACATGTGCAAGCCGGCTGTCCAACTCCTGCTTGGTCGTACGAAACTCCAAGCACTGTCAAGTACTTGGGCATTGAGGTCGATGGTGCTTTGGAAATGGCAGAGCAGACAGGGATTTAACCAAGCCACTCACCTGCTCTGAGTCACAATTTGTTTTTGGCACAATCCAAAAGCTTGAGGTTTATCGAGGGCTTTGACTGGCTGCTTTTGGCCGACAGCTGCCGCTCACGAACGACGTCTCTGGGCCAAGAACCGCTTATTTATTAGATTTTTGGGCACGCAGAATCAGGAAGCCGGCAATGACAATCAAAAAAATTCCAGCCCATGTGAAGACGTCCGGCGTTTCCTGGAACATTACATAACCCCAAAGGCAGGCAAAAACCAAGTAGGCATAATCGAAAGTCCCGATAAGTGCTGGAGGCGCAACTTGGTAGGCCTTGGCGGTAGCCGTATTTATGAAAATCAGGGCGCAGGCGTAACAGAAGATAAAAAGAATCTCCTGCCAACCAAGCGTCTGCCAAGGCGAGAGTAGAAATGCAGCACCAGCGACGGTGGACTCACTGACCATTAGCGATGCGATGCCTCCTATGACGGCGGCGAAAAGAAAAGCGATATTCAAGCCCAGAGCCAATACAAGTGGATGATCATTGCGACAATGTCGGCGTGTCACAACCATCGCGATCGCATAGAAAACAGCCGCAATCACAGGTAGCAGGGTTGCAAGGACGAAAATGTCTGATCCCGGGCGTAATACCGTGGCGACACCCGTGAAGCCTATTCCTATCGCTACCCAACCCCGCAGTGGTAAAGGCTCACCTCCGTAAAAGGTGGAGAAAAGCGCTGTGAAAAGGGGAGTTGTGTAGATCGCCACGGCGGCCACTGATAATGGGATCAACGGTAACGCTGAGTAGTACGTTACCCACATTAACAACAGCAGAATGCTCCTGATTGTGACCCAAAACATCGAGGCGGTTGAGTGTCGATCCGATCTGATGCCCGTGGCGAGCCAGGCTACAAGGGTGGGCACCGACAGGCAGGATACGATGAGGAACAACTGCCAGAGTGGAAGTCTGGCGCTGAAATATTTGACCGCTGCATCGGCCAGAGAAAGGAGAAAGACAGCGGCGCTTATTAGCCATATGCCCTTGGGAACGCTGTCGGCGCTTGCACTGTACTTGCTCACGAACCGCACTCCTGTTCCGTCAGTGAACTTAGATCCTAACAGACGGTGGCGCCTTCCTAGGGCAAATAACCAACACGTCAGACGGCAATGTTCAGTGCTGGCCGTTGTGACTATCGTCCCACCAGCTCTGGGCCTTAAGGGCCAACTGCGAACGGCTGCTTCTGGCCGATTGCTGCCAGTCGCCATAGGCGCTCTGTTGCGAAGCCATGTATTCGCCTTACAAAACAGCGCTTCAAACATCTGAGCTTTCCGCAATCTCCCCTTCCCCCCGCAAAAAATCCACAAACGCCCTCAGCGGCGAAGGCATGTGGCGGCGGCCGTGGTAATACAGAAACGGACCGTCGAAGGTCTGCCACCAGTCCTCGAGAATCGGCACCAGTCGACCATCGGAGAGTGGCTCGCGCAGGAAGTCCTCGAAGGTATAGACGATGCCCAGTCCATTGATGGCGGAGCGAATTTTCAGATCGTGCGACGACGTCAGCAGTTGCCCCTGAGGCGGGATACGCACGATACGGCCGTCTCGATGAAACTCGAATACGCCGACTTTGCCACTCTCGAACCGATGGCCAAGCAGGTCATGGCCCGGCAGTTCTTCGGGGTGAGTGGGCGTACCGCGTTCAGCCAGATAGCCCGGGGCGGCGGCTGCAACGAAGCGTTGGCGACGCGGGCCGATGGGCACGGCGATCATGTCCTTGGCCAGGCTCTCTTCATAGCGCACGCCGGCGTCGTACCCGCCAGCGTTGACGTCGACGAAGGTGTTGTCCATGACGACTTCGACACTGATCCCTGGATAAACGCGCAGAAAACGCGCCAGCAGGTCGGGCAACAGAAAACGTGCCACCGGCACTGGCACATTGAGCTTGAGCGTGCCGACCGGGCGCTGAGCGTCGTCGTCCAGATCGTTGAAAGCGGCGTCGATTTCTTGCAAGGCCGGGCGCAGGCGCTCGAGCAATCGCTCGCCGGCTGCCGTCGGCGTGACGCTGCGCGTGGTTCGATTGAGCAGGCGCACGCCCAAGTCGCTTTCCAGCCGACGCATGCAGTCGCTCAACGACGAGGCGGACAGCCCGCGCTTTTGCGCGGCAGCACGAAATCCCCCTGCCTCGACCACCGCAGCAAATATCGACACATCGGTAAGGTTTGGTTTACGCATGGACGCTCCCTCCGCAAGCGACTGACTGTACGCCATAGCGTACGGGCCATCCACCAATGCCCGACTTATCCTCGCGCATTCGTACACCGATACTGCTCACTCGCCCCCGCCAACCGGGGACCTGTCACGCGAATGAGAATCCCCCGATGAGCCAATCACCCGCTACGCCGAGCAATACCGCGACCCAACGCCTCCTCAAGGCCACCCGAATGCTGTTCGCCATTTCCGCGATGGCCGGCACACTGGCTGCGCAGGCGACTCCCCGAACGGAGCCGAAGCCGGACTGGTCAACCCACGACATGCCCAGCCAGAAAGGCCGCATCGTGCTGGTCACCGGGGGAACCAGCGGCATGGGCTATGAAGACGCGCTGGCCCTGACGCGAGCCGGTGCCGAGGTGATCATCGCCGCACGCAACGCCGAGCGCGGCCGCGAAGCGATCACGAAGATCAAGCAAGCCGTGCCTGAGGCGCGCGTGCAATTCGAAACGCTGGACCTTGCCAATCTGCAATCGGTGCGCGACCTCGCCAACCGTCTGCAAGGGCGCCTGCCGAGGCTCGACGTGCTGATCAACAATGCCGCGATCATGTCGCCGCCTGTTCGAGGCGTTTCCGCCGATGGCTACGAGATGCAACTGGCGACCAATTATCTGGGGCATTTCGCCCTGACCGGCCTGCTGATGCCCCTGCTACGCAAAAGCGACGATGGTCGGGTGGTCAGCCTGTCGAGCATCGCCGCCGGGCGCGCAAGCCTTAATTTTGATGACCTGCAGGCTGAGCGCGATTACGACCCTTTCGCCAGCTACAGCCAATCGAAACTGGCGGTTCTAAAGTGGAGTATTGAGCTGCAGCAGCGCAGCGATGCCGCCGGTTGGGGGATACGCAGCATCGCCGCGCACCCCGGCGTTGCCGTGACGGAGCTGATCGCCCGGGGGCCTGGCCTGGACAGTGAATTCGGCAAACAATGGGCGGTAGAGCGGGACATGTATCATTCCGCAGCGCAGGGCGCGCTGCCGACGCTGTATGCGGCGACGGCGCTGGAGGCGGTTGGCGGCGCCTACTACGGGCCTACCGGTGATAACGAGAAGCGCGGGCCGCTGGGCTTCGCCAAGATGCCGCCGGCCGCTACCGATCGCTCGAATTCGGCCACACTGTGGCAACTCTCCGAGCGACTGACCGGCGTCACCTACCGCTGACCGCCCGGCACGGGCAGGCCCCGTGCCATTGCCCCGCCACTCCCACAGGAGCGCAACATGGATACGTCTCTTCTCGCCCACCGCGCCGGCGCCATCATCAATGCCGAGGCTCACGAGCTGCGCCCTGCGCTCAACGGTTTTCTGCTGTTCGTTTGCCTGTTCGCCGGCTATTTCATGCTCCGTCCGATCCGCGAATCGATGGGCATCTCTGCCGGCGTCGAGAACTTGCAGTGGCTGTTCACCGCGACCTTCCTGGTCATGCTGGCGGCCGTTCCGCTGTTCGCCTGGCTCAGCGCACACGTACCGCGCCTGCATTTCGTGGACTGGGTATACGGATTTTTCTGCACCAATCTGCTGTTGTTCGCCGCCTTGTTCCTGGGTGAGGAAAGCCCGTGGCTGGCGCGCGTGTTTTACGTGTGGATATCGGTCTACAACCTGTTTGTCGTATCGGTCGCCTGGAGCCTGATGGCCGATGTATTCGACAGTGCCCAGGCCAAACGTCTGTTCGCGTTCATCGCGGCGGGCGCCAGCGTCGGCGGCCTGAGTGGCCCTGCGCTGAGCGCCTTGCTGATCGGTCCGCTGGGTGAGTCCGGCCTGATGCTGCTGGCCGCTGTTCTGCTGGCCGCTGCGATGTGGTTCAAACGCCAGCTGATGCGCTGGCGTGAACGGGGTGGCGCAGGACGCCCCGATGCCGCGCCGAGCGAAAGCCCTCGCAGGCCGTTGCCCGGCAATCCGTTCAGCGGTATGACGGCCGTTTTGAAATCACCCTATCTGCTCGGCATCTGCGGTTTTGTGGTGTTGCTGGCGACAGTCTCCACCTTCCTTTACTTCGAGCAGGCACGCGTCGTCGCCGAACACTTCCCGGACCGCGAGGCGCAGGTGCGCGTGTTCGGCATCATCGACTTTGTCGTGCAGGCGGGCGCCCTGCTCTGTCAGCTGTTCATCACCGGACGCCTCGCGCAAAGGCTCGGCGTCGGCGTGCTGTTGGCCATGGTGCCGATGGTCATGTGCGCGGGGTTTATCGGGCTGATCTTCGCGCCCAGCTTTGGCTTGATCGCCGCGCTGATGATCGTGCGCCGCATCGGTGAGTACGCCTTCGTGCGCCCAGGCCGAGAGATGCTGTTTGCCCCGCTCGATGCCGAAAGCAAGTACAAGGCGAAGAACTTCATCGACACCGTGGTCTACCGCGCCGGCGACGCCATCAGTGCCTGGGCAAAAAGCGCGCTGGACGCCCTCAGCCAAGGTGCAGGCATGGCAGCGCTGGTCGGCGCGTTGTGTGCACTGCTATGGGGGCTGCTGGGGTGGCGGCTCGGCGAGCGGGCGGACCGCCGAGCCAGTTTGTCGGCGGCGCGGCAAAACCCCGCCTAGCGTTCAACGGTCATTGACTGAGACAGGCATTGCCGTAGAATCGCCCGCCCAAAAAAATCAGCTTGCAGAGCGAGAAGGAGCTTCGATGCAACGGGTGATGATTGTTGGTCAGCCTGGGTCTGGCAAAAGTACGTTGGCGCGCAGGCTTGGTGAGCGTACGGGGTTGCCGGTCGTGCATATCGACACGATCCATTGGCAGCCAGGCTGGATCGAGCGAAGCCCGGATGAGAAGACCCGACTTTGCCTGGAGGTCGAGGCGCGTGATCGCTGGATATTCGAAGGTGGCCATTCAACCACTTGGGAAAATCGCATCGCCCGTGCAGATCTGCTGATCTGGATCGATCGTTCGCCACCGCTTCGATTCTTGCGCGTCCTGCGTAGAACGCTGCTCAACCACGGTCAGTCTCGGCCTGACTTGCCGGAAAACTGCCCCGAACAGCTGGCGAATCTGCCGGAGTTTCTAAAGTTCATGTGGCGGACGAGAAAAACCTCGCGAGCCAAAATGCGCCAATTCGTGTCAATGGCGCCATCGGCTTGCCGGGTAGTTCATCTGCGGTCCAATCGAGAGACGAGGATTTTTCTCGAAAGCATTCGCCATGCACAGGGCCAGACTTTGCAGACTGACTGACGGCTGACCGCTCCACCAGGGAACTGCCGGTGCCAGGCATCGTCCGAGCTTAAGCGTTTAAGCAAATAGCTCGTCGCGAGGTTTCCGTTTGAAAGCTGCCATCGTCAAAAAATACCGTCTGATCATCAAGACCCTGGGTTACGTGGGCTGGTCTTTGTTCTGGTTGCTGCTCTGGGACATCGCCGTCACCGTCGACTTCATGCTGTTTCTCAACGCCAAGCTGAACCTGCCGTTGATGCCGCTGACCTTGCTCGGTTCGGCGTTGATCGTGTTGATCAGTTTTCGCAACAGCAGCGCTTACAACCGCTGGTGGGAAGCGCGGACGCTGTGGGGATCGATGATCAACAATTCCCGCAGCTTCGCCCGGCAGGTGCTGACGCTGCTGGACGACGCTGGTGACGAGGTGAATCCGGTCAAATCCACGCTGTTGCGCCGCCACGTGGCCTACGTCAATTGCCTCGCCGCGCACCTACAGGGCCAGCCATGTCCCGACGAGGTGCGGGCCTTTATTCCCGCCGAAGAATTCGCCCGCAGTGGCACAACCAATAACTTTGCCAACGATATCCTCACCGGCTCGGCGACTTTGCTCGCTCGCGAATACAAGGCCGGGCATCTGGACAGTATTCGCCTGGCGCGGATTGAGTCGACACTCGTGGACTTGTCCAACAGCCAAGGCGGCATGGAGCGGATCGCCAATACCCCGCTGCCCTACCCTTATGTGTATTTCCCACGGCTGTTCATTTCGCTGTTCTGCCTGATCGTACCGATAGGACTGGTCGAATCCCTCGGCTGGTTCACGCCGCTGGCGTCGACTGTGGTGGGGTTCATGCTGCTGGCCATCGAACGCATCGGCACCGATCTGCAGAGTCCGTTCCGCCACAGCGAACACCAGATTCAAATGGAAGCGCTGTGCGAAACCATCGAAAAGAATTTGCAATCGATGCAGCGTGATTCGTTGGGGGATGTGCGCAGGGTTGAGGAGCCCGCTTGAGGCGCTGCTTAAGCAGCAGCGCTTTTCATCAGATGCCCAGTGACTATTGACGAGTGTCCGCCGCCTCGGCCGGGTAAAACTCGCCCTGCTTGCCCATTTCTTCGAGTCGTTCGCGCGCTACCGCCTCAACGCGTGCCACTGCTTCTCGATCGTCAGGGTCAACCAACTGCAAGCACAGGCGTCGGACATTCTGATCATGGGTTCCCTCGCTGAGCATTTCGTGGGTGAAGACTTGTTTAGCACGCCATAGGCATAACTGGGTATGGGTCCCGCCGAGCCATATCTCGTTGATTGATCCAAGATCAGTGGTTGCCAGTTGATCCACGGTGATTGTCTTATCCATTGCGCCGTACCTTGAAAATGCTTGTACAGGTACGACTGGCAGGCATTGCGAGTCGTTCAAGTCGTCGACAGTCCACCCACGCCCCACTCTCACTTATTCGGAAGACTCTTATGAAATCGCCAAAAATCGAAGATTACATCGCTCAATGGCCATTACTGGGCGTGGACTCCGCTGCCCCTTGGGCGGTGGTTCAGGATTGCGAGAGCCGGATTCTGGAATTGCTTGAAACGCTCGGCGCGGGATACCGGCGCCACAACAATTGTGCGATTCATGAAACCGCCATCGTTGAGCAAGGCGCCGTTCTCAAAGGCGCAATCATCATCGGCGCAGGCTGTCTCGTAGCAGCGGGCGCTTACCTCCGTGGAGGCGTTTACCTGGGCAGAAACTGCATTGTTGGCCCCAGCTGTGAGCTGAAAAGTACCTTCATGCTCGATGGCAGCAAGCTTGCCCACTTCAACTTCGTCGGCGACTCATTGATTGGCGAAGCGGTCAATATTGAAGCCGGCGCGATCATCGCCAACTACCGTAACGAACTGGACGGAGCCGATATCAAGATCCGCCACGAAAATCGGGTGATCGAAACAGGCGTCAGCAAATTCGGAGCTCTGGTGGGTGACGGCTGCAAGATTGGCGCAAATGCTGTGATTGCTCCTGGCGCTTTGTTGCGGCCCCACACACGTGTTCCTCGTCTGGGGTTGATAGATCAGTTTGCTTATGAGTGAAACCAATTTTGGCGAGAGTACGTCTTCGGCCAATGGCATCCATCTTCATAGGCGCGTCCGTTATGCCCGCTTTCATAACATCGATTTTTCCTGGCCCAGATCCCAAACACCTCTTGCACAAAGGATGACCGCTTTGGGCCGAAATCGGCCAATAGCAAAAATCCGACCTTCGCCACCCCACCGACTGACACCTTGTTCAATCAGAATGCTTGGGCAAAGTCTGCTTGTGCACGCGATTTCTTGGTTCACCTCGAGCCATTTCGTATGATGAGCAATCTAAGTTTGGGATGCTTGGCGTGAAACCGTCATCAAAAAAAGCTTCAACCACTCCGCCCGTACCAACCGGCGTCACCCAGAATTTAAGCGATGCTGTAAGTCAGCTTTCTTGGGACGACTTGCGAATCATCAAAACGCTAAGCGAATGCGGTAATAGAGCCACGACAGCGAAACGGTTGGGGATCAATGTATCCACCGTATCGCGTCGCGTGGCTCAAGTGGAAAAGACACTTGGGGTCGCCCTATTTGACCACCGTCGCTCTGGGTACATGCTCACGCCAGAAGGCATCGAGTTAAGGGCGCTCGCCGAACGCGTCGAGCTTGATATCGTCAGCGTTACACGTCGGGTTTCTCGGGCAGGTCAAGGGCCACAGGGAAAGCTTCGGATCACTACCAGCGACTCCCTGCTTTTGTATTTCCTCACGCCGATCATCGCCGACTTCAAGGCGCTTAATGAAGGAATTGCCATCGAGGTGCTGGTCGGCAACGAGACGTTAAGTCTCGCCCGCGATGAATCTGACGTAGCGGTAAGAGCGACCAAAAAACCTGCCGAAAGTCTCGTCGGGCGCAAGCTCGCTTCGATCGCATGGGCGCCTTATGGCAGCATAAAACACGCGACTACTACCCCCTTCGCAGAAGGCCAGCGATGGGTGTCGTATTCCGCAGGATTATGTGGACTGAAGGCCAAAAGCTACGTCGAAGACAGAATCGGCGCCGACTGTATTTCTTATCGTACGGACTCCGTCGCGGCCGCGAGCGTCGCCATTGCGGCAGGACTTGGTTACGGCTTTCTTCCGTGCATGCTGGGAGACATTACGCCTGGGTTAACACGCGTAGGGCCAGTTGTGCGCGAACTACAGGACGAGCTCTGGCTGCTTACGCATCAGGACATTCGAAAGTCATGGAGAGTCAAAGCATTCATGACTTTTTGTGCAGCAGCCGTAGCGCATCAAAAGCCTTTGATCGAAGGGCAATTGGATCTCCCGGTTGCGCAGGGCGAAACCGGGAGCGTCTCTTAGTCGGCGCGAGATCCGATGACAGCTTTGCAGACAATTTCAATCAGCTGTGAACGTTGAGCCAACCTGGATACACCGATGATATTGCTCGCGCACTGTGGCCGCTCAGTGCGATATGCGGCTTTGCGCACATCACCTACGACGGCGAATGCCGCGTCCATATCCAATACGTACAGCGTTTCTTCGACGACATCATCAAGGGTTGCTCCATAGAGCGCGAGCAGCTTGGCGATATTGTCGTAGGAGGCGCGCATTTGCTCTCCTATCGACGAGAAATCGCTGGGTTTACCCTCGCTACCCAGGGGCGCGGGAGCAACGAGATTACCCTCCTCATCGTGGTTGAACTGACCCGAGATATAGATCTCGTTTCCGACTTTTCTGGCCTGGGGATAGCCGTAGCCCTCCTCCCATGAGACTCCCCAGTAAGCGGTGTTTTTGCCGTGCGGTTGTGAGGCAGCCATTGCTTTCTCCTTGCAGATGACGAATCGAATGATGTCGATTCGAGTTGTCGGGAGGCAAAGGCTAGCATCGGGAACGCGACTGGGAATGTGCATTTTTGCGCCTCCAGTAGCGCAAAATTGCGCCCCCATCCCGTCGCGCCTTCCGTTAGATTTTTCCCATCGACTGACCGCTGGATTGAGCTGATCAACCGGCTAATGGGAAAAAGGAATCAGGATGAACAAGGAAACATGCGCGTCCTCACAAAAGGATCCGGCTAAACAAACCGGACAATTGAAACCCTGGCAGATCCAGCGCGCCAAGCAGCTGATGCTCGATAACCTGGACGCACATATCTCCGTGGCAGCTATCGCACAGGCGTGTGCGCTGTCGCGCAGCCATTTCACTCGTCAGTTCAAAAAAAGCACTCTCGTCTCACCCAAAGAATGGATGCGAGAGCAAAGGATTCTACGGGGCAAGCAGCTGCTTCAGACGTCAAGATTGTTGGTTGCAGAGATCGCACTAGAATGTGGTTTCTTTGATCAGTCTCACTTCAGTCGAACATTTGTGCAAACCGAAGGTGTGACTCCCAGGGCTTGGAAACAGAACAGTCAATCGCCTGCGCTGTGATTTGATGAGCTGCATAACGGGGCTAATTCGTACTTGCAGATTTAACCCCAGAATGCTGCGAATGGAGATAACAGAATCAGTCCGCCGACGACAACCCCATGCTAAACCACTCTCTACCTTGAAACGGCCGTCATTCATTAAGTCCAACACGAACACGCCAATCCGATGACCTATCAAATCGATAATCAAGTCCATGGTCCTTTCTCATAACAATCTTTGCATGAGAAGTCAGAACTCGCTTTTAACTCATAGCTGCTGGTCAGGTCAGCAATTGCAACTCTGCGCAGACATTGCACAGGATGTGCGTTGGATTATATCCAGACGTCGTTCAAAGCCGTTCTTTCGCCATCTTCATGCCCCGTGTTCAAGATGCCTCGCGGCTCGATCATCATCAGCTTGGCTTCACCTTGGGCAGCCGTGCGATGTTCCACGCCGCGGGGTACCACATAGAGTTCACCTGGATTCACATAGACACAGCCTTCCAGCAGATCAATGCGCAAGGTGCCTTCCAAAACAAGAAATGCTTCATCGGTCTCAGGATGCGAGTGCCAGATGAATTCGCCTTCGATTCGCACAACCTTGAACTGGTAGTCATTCATCTCTGCCACAACCCTGGGACTCCATTGTTGTTCGATCAGCGAAGCCTTATGTGCCAGGTTTACAGGAACTGATGAATATTGATGACGGAGCTCTGCCATGACGAATCCTCTGTGGTTGAAGTCGCCAGCCTATAGAGCAAGGAATAGGGTCTCTTGTACGATCCTGCAACTCAGCGTGCGGCGCGCAATCGTTCCAGCCAGCGCATGGGCGGGATGCCGTAACAGCGGGTGAAATGTCGCGTCATATGACTTTGATCGTGAAACCCCGCGACGAGCGCTGCATCGACCAGGGTAAAACCTTCAACCACCAATGAGCGGAACCGGTCCAGGCGGCGCAGGGTGACAAATCGGTAAGGACTCGTACCGTAAAGCGTTCTGAAGTCGCGTGACAGGCTCCAGCGTTCGCGCCCGCTGGCACACTCGAGCATCTCCAGCGTGATGCATGAATCCAAGTGTTCCAGGATGAACGCTCTGGCACGCTCGGCTGCGCGGTAATCCAGGCGCTTGCGCCCGCGCGGCTTGCCCGCGACGGCACGCAACGCCATTGCCAAGTCATACAGCGCGTCCTGTTGCTCCAATGCTTCCAGCGGATGATCCACTGCTTGCACAAATGTTTCACTGGCATGTAACAGCCGTGGGTCGTTTGAAAGCCCCCCCGTGATAAAAGGCAAGGGCTCGCCACCCAGGATGTTTTGAATCATTGCCGGATCAATGTAAGCCATCCGATAACGAAAGCCTGCATCAGTCCCGGCCATGCCATCGTGAAGTTCGTCTGGATGAAGCACGAGCGTATTGCCGGGGATACCGTGGCGCAACGAGCCTACATAGTGAAAGCTCTGGACGCCCGCCAACGTGCGGCCGATGGAGTAGGTGTCATGTCGATGAGGATCGTAGCCGTGGCTGCCGAACCACGCTTCAATACGCTCGATTCCTCCTGGTTGAACACTGCGGATGACCCAGTCAGTGCTGTCTGGTTGGCCTTTTTTCCTATCCATGAATGCGTACGTTCCCGAGCCTGTTCGGTCGTGGTGATCTGTATGCCGGGAATATACAAGTGCGAGTATTGGCTGTCTGCTTTTGCCTGAAAGCAGTCCATGGTTCCAGCCTTGTCACTGAACCGTCACACCCGCCTCCTACGCTCGACCGATCTCGACCGTCGCCCCAAGAGCCCGCATTCCAAAATGCCGCCCATCACCGCCACCTCCCCACTCCGCCAAAAGATCATCCTGCGCTCCGACAACCTCATCTCTTCCGACTTCGGCGCCCTGTTCTCCAGGCTCTTCGGCAACCGCTACGCCGATACTCCGCCGCCACCTTCCAACATCATCATCGGCGGGGTCTACGGGCGGCACGACGGGGTGAGTTTTCGGCGTATGCATTACCACGGCGACTTCAGCGTCGCCCTCCCCGATCCGCAGAACGAAATCACTTTCGTCATCCCCACCGCCGGCAAGATCGTTTTCAACCACGCCACCGAGTCCATTGGCATGGCGCACATCGGTCTGGCGATCGACAAGGCGGATATCCGTTCGATGCGCTTTGTTGATGATCACGCGCACCACGGGATTTCGATCAATCGTCAGCAGCTCACCGAGCGGTTGTCGGCGCTGCTGGAGAAACCGGTCGTGCAGAAGATCGTGTTTGAGCCAAGCGTGGATCTGAATACCCCGGCATTTCAGGGCCTCAAGGCGTTGATCGATCTGGCCACGGGCACTGAGTTCGATGCCTTGATCAACAGCGGCACGTTGATGCCGTCACGGTTGCGCGAAATGTTGATCGATGCGGTGCTGGAGGCGTGGCCGCACAACTTCACCGAGGCATTACGGGGACCGGCGCCGTGTGTGGCGCCGCGTCATGTGAAGGTGGCGATGGAGTTTATTCAGGCGCATCCGCAGCAGTTGGTCAGTGGCGTGGATCTGGCGCGGTTGAGCCATGTCAGCCAGCGCGCCTTGCAGGAAGGTTTTCGGCGTTTTGTCGGGATGTCGATCGTGGCGTATCAGCGGCAGGTGCGTTTGCAGCGCGCCTATGAGGCGTTGGCGCGAGGGCATGCAAGCTCTGTGACGGAGGTGGCGTTGAGCTTTGGCTTCAGTAATGTCGGGCGCTTTTGTCAGTATTTTCAGAGTGCTTACGGCGTAAGCCCAGCGGAGTTGAAGGCCAGGCGTTGACCATTCAGTCCGGTGAAACCTGTATTTGATTGAACAGCAGGAATCTCACGGCGACTAACCCAGACAGGTCGTTTGACGGCACCACCGATTCAAGCGGCGTTTACCTGGCTGCGACCGACGGTGCGTTTCTGCGCGCGTCGGTGCAGGCTTCGCAAGGGGGTTTCCATGACCGAGGATTTCATCGGCTTTTTCACGGCTCACACGATTTTAGGAATTTCACTGGCGAACTGGGTGCTGGCATTTCTCGCCGCGACGCTCAGTTATCTGCTGACCACCACGGCGATCCGTTTCGTGTTCCGCAAGGTGCAGGCGCGGGCCAGCGCCGGCAATGGGCATCTGACCTACATGGCCAGCGAAGTGCTGGCGGCGACCAGCACCACGTTGCTGTTGTTGGCATCGATCTTGGTCGGTATCGGTTTGCTGGATTTGCCGGAGCGCTGGCTCGGGCGGGTCAGCAGTTTATGGTTCGTGGTGGCGGCGTTGCAGGTCGGCCTGTGGACCAACCGCGCGCTGGCGCTGGGGTTGCATCGGTATTTCTCGCGGCATAACGCGACCGGCACTTTTCAGGCGAGCGCCCTGGCGACCCTGAGCCTGTGGGGCGTCAAGGTGTTGCTGTGGGCGGTGATTCTGCTGGCGATGCTGTCGAACCTGGGCGTCAACATCACTGCGTTCGTCGCCAGCCTCGGTGTCGGCGGTATCGCGGTGGCGCTGGCGGTGCAGAACATTCTCGGCGACGTGTTCGCCTCGCTGTCGATTGCCGTCGACAAGCCGTTTGAGGTGGGTGATTTCATCGTCGTCGGCACGCTGGCCGGTACGGTCGAGCACGTCGGCCTGAAGACCACGCGCATCCGCAGTCTCGGCGGTGAGCAGATTGTCATGGCCAACGCCGACATGATCGGCAGCACCATTCAGAACTACAAACGCTTGCAGGAGCGTCGAGTGGTGTTCGAGTTTCGTCTGACATACGAGTGCACCAGCGAACAGATCCGCCAGATCACTCAACGCGTTGAAAGCATCATCAAGAACGAAAAACAGGCCCGCTTCGACCGTTGCCATTTCCGCAGTTTTGGTGAGAGCGCGCTGGAATTCGAGACGGTATATATCGTTCTGGACGCCAGCTACAACGTCTACATGGACGTGCAGCAACGCATCAATCTGGCAATCATGGAAGCGGTGGCCGAGCTGGACGCGACGTTCGCCTTCCCGGCGCGCACCGTGCATGTCGCCTCCCTGCCCGACCCCACCGCGCAGCCGGCACGCACACAGCAACCTTCGCGTGCGCAGCATGCTTGAGCGCATGAGCCCGGCAATTTGCCGGGCTCGCTGTGTTCAAAACGCGTAACTGGCCTTGAGTCCGCCATTGAAACCATGGCTGTCACCGCCACCGTTGGCGCCGACCTCAGCGCCTACACTCAGGGCGCCGAGGTTGGCCATCAGATTAACGCCGCCGCTGAACTGGTCGCGATTGTCGAACGCCGCGCGCTGCTCGATATCCAGCCCCAGCAGCTGGCCTTCGCTGTCGACTTGCTGATTGCCGAGCGCACGTTCATAGCCCACGCGAACACCCGGGACCAACTGCCACGCACCCATGGCCACTGGTGCGAATGACACGTCGAGATTGGCTACCGCGCTACGGCGGGTCTGCTTGATGCCATCGACGTCGAGCGCCAGCTCACTGCCCTTCTCTTTGAAACCTTGCAAGTCGAGATGACTGACGCGAAAGCCCAGGCTCGGTTCGACAATCACGCTGCTGAGCGGCAGGCGATAACCCAACGCCACGGTCGCGCCAGTGAGATTGCCGTGAGTGTCGCCCTTGGCAGTGCCGAGGCCACCGCCAAGCTCGCGTTTGCTGTCGTAGTCGACATAACCGGCGCTGGCGTTGGCGTCGACAAACAAGCCGCGCTCAAGGCTGATGAAGCCGTAACGTGCACCGAGGTTGAGGAAGGTGAAGTCAGTATCGGCCTCGCCACCCGCGCCGCCCACGCTGCCCTTGCTGTAGCCAAAGCCGCCGCGTGCGCTGAGTTGTTCGTTGAAGCGCTGGGTGATGCCGAGCATCAGGCCCTGGCTGTGTTCGTTGCTGCTCTCGGCGTGGGCCGAGCCGTCCGTGCCGAGGTAGCCGGCAAGCGCGGTACTCCAGAGGCGGTATTGGCCGACCTTCAAATCGCTGCCGCTGGCGAACGGTGCGGCGGCTTGTTCGATCATCGCGTTCTGCCGCAGCAGGTAGCTGGCCGCATCAGCGTGGACCTGACCGCCGACTTGAGATTCGACACCGCCCAGAGTGCCGGCGTCGATCGCCGATTGCAGGTAGTAGTTGTAGGCGCTGTAGGTGCCGGACAGCTCGGAGTTCTGCAACTGCCGCAGCAATTCGGCACCAGCGGCGGCGTTGCCGACCAGCCCGGCCTGCCCCGGCAAGCTGTTGTACTCGACCAGTTTGCCGCGCAGTACGTAAATGGTTTCCTGGGACAGACCGAGGCCCTGCTTGAGGTAGTTGTCCATGCTGCCGTACTCGGCGGCGACCTGGTCGAGACCGGCCTGCAAGTAACTGGCCTGCACCCCGAGTAGCGGCTCGTAGACAGCGGCCATGCTCGGCGGCAGCGCTTTCAAGGTCGCGGCGACACGGGCGGCGGTGTAGTCGTTGGTCGCCAGATAATTGGCCATGATCGTCGCCTCATCGACGCCAGCGATGCTCTGCAACACGGCGGCGGTCCAGCCGGTGCGGTCCTTGCCGGCGGTACAGTGGAACAGCTGCGCGGCGTCGACACTGGCCAACTCATTGAACAACTGGCCGAACTGCCCGCGCATGCCGGCATCGCTGACGAAAGCGCGGTTGGTGTCCTCCATCATCGCCACGGCCTCGGCGGCGCTGTGGAACGAGATATTGGTGATGTCCGCACCCGAGGTGGTGCTACCGATGATGTCGATATTGCGATAGGCCGCGCCGCTGATCATCGTGTCAGGCGTGGCGGCAATTTCGCTGGGCGTGCGCAAGTCGTAAATGGCTTTGATGCCGAGACCATTAAGCGTCGCCAGATCCGCCGCCGACGGCGTCAATGCGTTGGAGCGGTAGAACACGCCGCTGCGCATAACGCCGTCGTGGGCGGTGGAGTACGCGGTGGTGATGCCGGCGATGTCGCGAAAGTTGTCGATGCCGGACAAGCGCGGCGTATCAAGGGTGACAGGCTCGGCCGCGTGGGCAGCGGCGATGGACAGGCTCAGAACGGACAGCGAACACAGAAGACGTTGGAACACAGTGCAGCCTCATGAAATCAGCGTTGGGCTGGTCACTATGGGCAGACGAGTGGGAGGGAATATGACAGTTTCGGCTGGCTACAAAATGCCTGCGCGAATGGGCCGTGGAGTGCGTGATCGGTCCATCAATCCTGCTTGGATATGTTGAAGATCCCTGTGGCAGCGAGCCTGCTCATGAAAGCGGCGTGTCAGCCGATTATATTCAAACTGAAAAAAAGCTTTCGCGAGCAGGCTCGCTCCCACAGGGTTTGGGGAAGTATCCGTTTTTTCAATTTGTCGCGCGCAATGCCAACCCCTTATAAGACTGCCATCACTTTCAAGAACAAGAGGCTGTACCCATGAGCAACGCCTGGAACGAAGGTTATTTCACCGACGAAGGCTACACCTACAGCTATAGCCGGGAGATCAATCCGGTGTTCCTGCGTTACTGCCTGTTGTTGCGCGGGTTCGCCACGCTGGAAAGCAACGACGGTATGCACTGCGAACTGGGCTTCGGTCAGGGCGTGTCGATCAACATCCACGCCACCGCCAACCCGGGCTCGTTTGTCGGTACGGACTTTCATCCGGGTATGGCGGCCCATGCCATCGACCTCGCGACTGCCGCCAACAACGGCGCCCGCCTGTACGACGACAGTTTCGAACAGCTGCTGGCGCGCAACGATCTGCCGCAGTTCGACAGCATCAGCCTGCATGGCATCTGGACCTGGGTCAGCCGTGACAACCAGAAACTGATCGTCGAATTCGCCCGCCGTCATCTTAAACCGGGCGGCATGCTCTACGTCAGCTACAACTGCTTCCCCGGCTGGTCGCCGTCGGCGCCGCTGCGCAATCTGTTCAGCCTGCATGACCGTTTCGCCAATGCCTCGGCGCGCTCCGATGAGCGTATTGACGCCGCACTGGAGTTTTCCGAAGCGCTGCTCGCGGCCAATCCGAAGTATGCCGCGGCGGCACCGAGCCTCGGCGCGCGGCTGCAAAGCATCAAGGGCCAGGATCGTCACTACGTCGCCCACGAATATTTCAACCGCGACTGGAACTGCATGTACTTCGCCGACATGGTCGACGCGCTGGCCCCGGCCAAACTCGACTACGCCACCACGGCAGTGCCGCTAGACTCAATCGACCCGCTCAACCTGAGCGCCGAAGGCATGGACTTTCTGGAAACCATCGAACACCCGATCATGCGCGAGCAAGCGCGGGACTACTTCGTCAACCAGCACTTCCGCCGCGATCTGTACGTGCGTGGCGCGACGCGCCTGTCCGCTGCCGAACGCCGGGCGAGAATGCTGCACAGCCGTTTCGCGTTGCTGCAACCCTGGGAAACTGTCGCGGGTTCGGTCACCGGTCCTGCCGGCGAAGCGACCCTGCAAGCGGAAATCTACGGCCCGGTGCTCGATGCCTTGGCGGCGCAGAACTATGCGGCCAAATCCATGCGCCAATTGCTCTCCGAGACTGCAATGGCTTACGACGACCTCGAACAAGCCCTGGCCGTGCTGATCGGTATGGGCGCGGTCGCTCCGTGCCAAAGCGAGGCCGCCGAGGCGCAGGTCAGCGGTCGCTGCGCCGCGCTCAATCTGCAACTGTGCAAACGCTCGCTGTACGGCGCCAACATCCAGACCCTGGCCAGCCCGGTCACCGGTGGTGGCGTGACGGTCAGCCGCTTCCAGCAGTTGTTCCTGATCTCGATCAAGCAAGGCAAACAGCAGCCGGCCGAATGGGCGCAACTGGCGTGGGGGGTGATCAGCGAACAAGGTGAAGTGCTGGTCGACAATGGCCAGCCGCTGCTCACCGCTGAAGCCAACATCGCCGCGCTGACCGCACAGGCGCAGGTGTTTGCCGAGCAGACGCTGCCTGTGCTGAGGGCGCTTAAAATCGCTTGATTGCAAACGAACCAAGGTGGGAGCGAGCCTGCTCGCGAAAGCGCTGAATCAGCCGCCAAATCGGTGACTGACGTACCGCATTCGCGAGCAGGCTCGCTCCCACATTGGTCGAGGAACGTGGCTAAGCCAACCGTCCTGTTTACGGAACTTTCCGCCCTCTGCCGCCCGTCCTGCCACTCGGCAAAAAACGAAATTTCTGCTGCGCGCCCTCCTCACAAACTATGCATGCGCCAACGCCCACAAGGGCAAGGCGCGATAGCCTGGTCTGAGGAAAATTTGAATGTTCATACATAACAAGCGACTTCAGTACACCGTTCGCGTGGCCGAGCCCAACCCGGGTCTGGCCAATCTGCTGCTGGAACAATTCGGGGGCGCCAATGGCGAACTGGCCGCGGCAGCGCGCTATTTCACTCAAGCCTTGGCTGAAGAAGATCCGGGGCGCAAAGACCTTTTGCTGGACATCGCCACCGAAGAGTTGAGTCACCTGGAGGTGGTCGGCTCGATCATCGTCATGCTCAACAAAGGCGCCAAGGGCCAACTGGCAGAGGGCGTTCAAGAGGAAGGCGAGCTGTACCGCGCGCTGAATGGCGCCGGTAATGACTCGCACATCACCAGCCTGCTTTATGGCGCAGGCGCGCCTCTGGTCAATTCCGCTGGCGTACCGTGGACGGCGGCCTACGTTGACTCGATCACCGAGCCGACCGCCGACTTCCGCTCCAACATCGCAGCCGAAGCGCGGGCGAAAATTCTCTACGAACGCTTGATCAACATCACCGATGATCCGGGCGTCAAAGAGGCGCTGGGCTTTTTGATGACGCGGGAAATCGCCCATCAACAGTCCTTCGAAAAAGCCCTGCATTCGATCCAGCCGAACTTCCCGCAGGGCAAACTGCCGGGCATGCCGGAGTTCACCAACAAGTACTTCAACATGTCTGGCGAGCCCAACGTTCGTGGTCCGTGGAACGAGGGCGGCGTTTGGGAATATGTGGAAACTCCAGAGCCGGCAGTTGACGGCGGTGACGGTCTGGCGACCGTCAGCCTCCCTGCTGACGACGCTGAGGTCCTGGAAGCCATGAAGATCCGCACGGCGTCTGACCCACTCAGCGAGCCGGTGACCGGTGCTGATCTGGGCTCCGGTTACGTGCAAGGCAAAGATGTCTGAACCCCGTCCGGCGGCCCCGGATCGGGGTCGCCACCTGCTCAAGGTGATCAACATGAAAAACAGCAAAGTCCTGGCACTGACCTCTGAACATTTTCAACGTTTGATGGAGCACGCATACGCCGGTTTTGAGCTGGACTGCAAACAGGCCTGTCGGGGATTGAAAGTCAGCATGGCGGTGAATGTATTTGGCCTGGGCACCCTGCTGCCGAATAATTTCGCTGAGGAGACTGCCGTCCCGCCAGCGGACGCACATCCAGCCGTCGACGACGCCTTGCCCACGATGCCGGTGGTCGCCAAGCGCGTATTGGCGCAGCGCAACCGTTCCATCGATGTGGCTGAAAGTTTTCATCGGTAACAGGAGCGCGACATGAGAACTGATAAAAACCTGAGCTTCCCCTCAAGCCTGAGCGTAGCCCCGGGACTCCAGTTTCTGCTGGGCTGTGCGATATTCGCCGGCGGAACGCTGATCCTGATGAGCGAACTGGCGGCAACCTTCTTTACGATGTGAGCCTTGGTTCGCTATCGGGCATTCAAAACAGCACCGCAGCCGCTTCCCTCATGAAGATCTCAACGGTCTTCGGCCCTATCCCCTCGAACTCGGACAGGCGCTTCTCCAGCGCCTTACGGTCCGCGCTCGCCGCCACGATGTTAGTGACCTTACCGGCGTACTCGCTGTTGAGCTTGTTGGCCAGCGCGAGCAGTCGCGACGCCGTGCTTTCATCGTAGCGAACGTAACCCGCCTGCCCCAGCATCGACACCAATTGACGGTGTGTGCACTGCGCGAGCTTTTGCGGGGTGTCGTTGTGATGCTGCTCTACTATGAATTGATACGCCTTGGCGGCGATGGCGCCCTGAATCCTTTTGCCCATCAGAAAACTCGCCAGCAGCCATTTGAACAGGCCGGTTTCGTTGGCATTGTGCAGGTCGATGTTCAAGTCACCGGCGGTGATGATTTCGCTCACAAGTCTCACCTCAAGGCGCGCTTCAATTACAGATGTTGACCCGGCACGGCTTGGAACGATCCAATCGCGACCGCCTGGCCAAGGCAGTAAATTGAATTCCAAGTGGAAAAGGATGGTCATCTTTCAAGAGATGAGAGATGACAAGCATAAGGACCCTCAAATGCTCGGTCGTAAGATGCCCAAAACCCGGGGGCATGACGCCGCACAAACCGCTCCCATCAAAGCTGCCAGCGAGATCGCCGCTTTCCGCCTGACAGTCATCTTCATGCTGACGGTCATTCTGGCGTTTCTCGGCGTGGAGGGCTGGCGAACCTGGCGTGACTATCATGCAGCCTTCTCGTCGGCGCGTGATTCGGTCACCAACCTCGCGCGGGCAACCGCGCAACATGCCGAGGACGCCATCCGCCAGGTCGATGTGCTGACCGCCGCTTTGGGCGAGCGCGTCGAAGGTGATGGCCTACAAAACATAGACGTACCGCGCATCCACAACTTGCTGGTGCAGCAGGCCAGATTGATGCCGCAGTTGCATGGACTTTTTATCTACGGCCCGGACGGCAAATGGATCGTCACCGACAAGGAAATGATCCCCGACCCGGCGAACAATGCCGATCGCGACTACTTCCAATATCACCGCGCCAACACTGATCGAAACGTGCGTATCGGTGATGTCGTCAAGAGCAAATCCACAGACGACCTGATCATCCCGATTTCCCGCCGCTTGAATAACCCGGACGGCTCCTTCGCCGGCGTGCTGCTGGGGACGATCAAGGTCAGTTATTTCGTCGACTATTACGGCGATTTCAAGATCGACGACAAGGGTGCCCTGGTGCTGGCGCTGCGCAACGGCACCATCCTCGTGCGTCGTCCTTTCATCGCTTCGGTCATCGGTCAGAGTCTCGCCGACAGTGAGGTGTTCAAGAACTACCTGCCCTTTTCCAGTCAAGGGATCGCCGAGGTCCGAGCGGTCGTCGACGGCACCCAGCGTCTGTATGGCTACAGAGCTTTAAGCACATACCCGCTGGTGGTCGAAACCGGCCTTTCCCGCGAATCGATCATTGCGCCGTGGCGCTGGGACCTGATCAAAACCGGTTTCGTGTTGATGTCGGTGATTACCGCGTTCACGGTCTTCGGATTGATTGTGTTGAGGCAACTGCGTCAACGGATGGTGATGGAAAAGGATCTGCGCCGGGCACATCAGGCCATGAAGGACATGGCGTTGACCGACAGCCTGACCGGGCTGGCCAACCGTCGGCGACTGGACACTGCTTTGATTGACGAAATTCGCCTGGCCAGACGTCAGGGTTCGTCGATCTCACTGATCATGATCGATGTCGATCACTTCAAGCTCTACAACGACAGCTACGGGCACGCGGCGGGTGACGATTGCCTGAGCGCTGTCGGACAGGCGATTGCGCAAGCAGTAAAACGGCCGGGTGATCTGGCCGTGCGCTATGGCGGCGAGGAGTTTTCCGTGCTGCTGCCCAACACCGATATTCGCGGGGCGGCGCTTGTGGCGCAGGAAATTCTTGAGGCCATTCGATCCTTGCGGATGGAGCACAAAGCCCATCCGCTGGGTCACGTCACCGCCAGCGCAGGTATTGCGGTTGGCAAACCGGCCGAACAAGAAGTGAGCCCCGCCACCCTTATCGAGTCGGCTGACAAACTGCTTTATGCCGCGAAGCAGAAAGGCAGGGATCGCTACTGTATCGGCGAGGAAGTGCTCGGCGCCTAGCCACCGTTCCTCAACGGGAGCGCAGCATCACGGCAGCGCGAACCCGCTGGACGCCAAACACCGTCATGCGCAGAAATTCCTGGTGACTGACTGGCAAGTGCTGGCAGTCCAGCCCGCGCTTGAGTTTGCTGTGGTCGACATCAGGATCGTGCAAGTAGACGAAGTCCTCGTCACACCCCGTGATGATGACCCAATGCGGCGCTTTCAAGCGGGTGAATCGGTAGCTGCTGATCAGCACCAGCGGTTTGTATCCGGCCGCCAACGCAGCGCCGATCTGCAGATACTCACCCAGCACCTGCTCGACTTGCGTGGCCGCCAGGTCTTGGGCAAAGCCGTCCTCGACCAGTTTCATGATCGACTTCTTCTCCGTGCTGCGTACGCCGTGAAGAAAAAGCGAGCCCGCGTGACTGACCTCAAGGCGCACATCGAAACCGCGCCGCCAGGCCGCCAATGCCAGACCCTGAGGACTACAGCCACCGTGCCCCGCCGTCATGAAAATGGTGGTCGCCTCGCGCCATAGCTGGATTTCCTCCGCTCGGGTCATGGCGCGGCTCGAATCGATGGCAGACATGGCCATCAGCAAGCACGCGGCGCCGCAGGTGAACTCGGTGGTTTGCTGGTAGTAAGGCACTTGGCGCGCGGGCGCTGGTGTTTCGCGCAGGATGCGTTTCTCGTAGCGCAACGCCTCGCAGTGGTCCTCGTAGTAGTCCTCGACACTGGCAAAGCGCTGATAGCCGTTGGCTTCGTAGAGGCGAATGGCAGCGCTGTTGTCAGCGCGCACCTCCAACCGCAGCCATGCGCAGTTGCGCGCCAATGCGCAGGCCTGGGCCTGTTCCAGAAGACGCTGGCCAAGCTCATGTCCGCGCCACGCAGGGCTGACGGCAATCGAATACAGGCGTCCAAGAGAGGTGCCTCGGTGAAAAAGCTCCAGCGCGTAACCGCAAAGAGTTGCGCCCGAGGTGACAACAATCAACGCGGCATTCGCTCGACTGAGCATCCAGCTGAAGTTGCGCTGATTCAACCGGTCGAGGGTAAAACACACCCGCTCCAATTCGACCAGATCGTCGATATCGTCCATGGATGCAAAGCGAAAATCAAAAGACATGACCGCACCGTAAAGTTTGAGTAACGAACCGGGACAGACCGAAAGGCCCGTGATTTATTGAAGCGGCGTCTTCTTCAACAGGGATTCATTACTCATGTCAGCGGTGCAAGCCAACGTGAACGAAGTATTAGACAAAACCGAGCATTCGACAATCTCCCTCAGCGAGGAACCTCCCAGTCTCAAACCCTCGGGAAGTCGATTGCTCATACTGGTCGAACGCAAGGATGACTGGGCTGATTACTTGCCTAGCGAGAGCCTGATGCTGGCTCAGGATTACCTTGAACACAGCGATGATTTTCCTCATCGCACCCAGGTCATCAACCTCTGCCGCAATTACAAATACCTCGGTCAGGGCTATTACTGCTCATTGCTCGCCGAGGCGCGTGGGCACAAGGTTTTTCCCTCGGTGCGCACCGTCAGCGAGCTGGCGCGCAAAGCGCTGTACGGGGTCGGGCTGAATGATCTGCAACGCACCCTGGAGCGGGCGCTGGCCAACCATCCATACGGCGAAACCGAGGCTTTCACGCTGTCGTTGTACTTCGGCAAGGCCTCGATCGAGCCGCTGCAAGAGATCGGCCGTCAGCTGTTCGAGGCGTTCCCCTGCCCTATCCTGCTGGTGGAATTCCGCCGTGGTGAGAGCTGGCAGATCGCAGGCATCAAAGCCGGAGCGCTGCACAAGCTTCGCGACGAACAGCAGCATGTCTTCGCTGACGCACTGGACGCGTTCAATCGCAGAACGTGGCGTCAGCCCGCTTCCAAACGTGTGGCCCGCTACGACCTGGCCATCCTGCATGATCCTGACGAAGCCCTGCCGCCGTCTAACCCCGAGGCATTGCAGCGTTTCATCGCTGCGGGGGAACAGCTGGGTATCGATGTCGAGTTGATCGAGAAAAAAGACTACGCACGTCTTGCTGAATTCGACGCGCTGTTCATCCGCGAAACCACGCGAGTGGATGATCACACCTATCGGTTCGCGAAAAAGGCTGAAAGCGAAGGCCTCGTGGTGATTGACGATCCGTCGTCCATCCTGCGTTGCACCAACAAGGTCTATCTGGCCGACCTGCTCAAGCGTCGCGGGCTGGGCATGCCGGCAACGGAAATCCTCTACAAGGATCGTCCGCAGGAACTCGAAAACGCAGGGCGTCGCCTCGGTTTCCCGTTGGTACTGAAAATCCCCGATGGCTGCTTTTCACGGGGTGTGATCAAGGTCGCCGATGCACAAGCGCTGGCCACAGCCGCACAGGAGTTATTCGAACACTCGGTGCTGCTGCTCGCGCAGGAGTATTGCTACACCGAGTACGACTGGCGCGTCGGCGTGCTCAATGGCGAGGCGCTTTATGCCTGTAGATACTTCATGTCCAAGGGGCATTGGCAGATTTACAACCACAAGGCGCTGCCCGGCGAGATCAACGGAATGTGCGAGGCGGTGCCCGTCGAACAAGCCCCGCCCGCAGTCGTGCAGCTCGCCGTACAGACGGCGCGGCTGATCGGCGACGGCCTCTACGGCGTCGACCTCAAGCAGGCGGGCGATCGGGTGCTGGTCATCGAAGTGAACGACAACCCCAACCTCGATGCGGGTATCGAAGACGCGGTACTGGGCGACGAACTTTATCGGCGCGTGCTGCAAGCGTTCACGCAAAGGCTCGAGCTCAAACACCGTGGCCAAGCGTGGTGAGCAATGATTGAAGGCTATTGCATTGATTGCGGCGCCCTGCACAGGACATCTGGAGAACAGGCGACTGTCTGGCTGTGTGTCGCCCCAGACGCAGCCGAGCAACTGGATCTGCACAGACGCCTGGGCATTGGCCCACAAGCGATAGAGTCGTCGCTGGACCCTGACGAAGTGGCCCGCATCGAGGTCAAGCCTGATCACCTGTTTATGATCTGGAAGCGCCCGGAAAGCTTCGACGGGCGCGCATTCAACGTTTCGTCCTTCGGAGTGGTGCTGAGCGAAAAACGCTTGGTGGTCATTTGTGCGAGCAACTCGCTGCTTTCGGGGCTGGAGCACGATGCGCAAATGACCGGGCCGCTGGACGTGCTGATGGCGTTACTCGCTGAAAGCGTTCATCACTATCTCGGGCATTTGCGCGTGGTCAAACAGATCGCGCGGGAGATTCAACAGCAGTTCACCCGGGCGATGGACAATCAGCAATTGGCGCAGATGTACAACCTGAGCGAAAGCCTCGTGTACTACGTCAATGCGATTCAAAGTAACGGAGCGGTGCTGACGCTGCTGCGCAACCACGGCCAGCGTCAGGGCTTCAGCGACGGTCAGCTGGCTGCGCTGAACGATCTGATCGTGGAAAACGAACAAAGCTTCCAGCAGGCCAGAATTCACGCCAAGGTGTTCGCCAACCTCATCGAATCCCACGGCAACCTTGCCAACAACAGCATGAACCGGGCGCTGCGCAAGCTGACGCTGATCAACGTCGTATTCCTTCCCTTGAACCTGATCGCCGGCATCGGTGGCATGTCGGAGTTCAGCATGATGACGTCCGGCGTTCCGTGGTGGATGTCCTTTCCCGTGCTGATCGCCTGCATGGGCCTCGTGGGCGCGGGGATGGTGCTGGTATTGCGGCGCATGGCCTGAATCCAGAGCACATTCTGCTAACGCCTGCGCCGCATTCGAAGGTCAATTGGTCCGGCTGACCACCCGGATATGTGTAATCCCTACCCGCTCGGCCTGCTCGAGAATCTGTTCTGGCGTCGAATCCGCCGTGGGCATGACCAGGCTGTTTTCGGCATCGCCCAGATGCAATTCGAGCAGATGCATCGCCGCGTCGTGCTCGGCCAGTTGCGCTTCCTTGAGCTCGAGCAGATAAGTACGAGGCTCGCCATTGAAACGGTATTCGATGTGATAGGTGTACATGATGTCGTCCGCGTCGGTGGGAAAAGGCAGTGTTTATCCTGACGCGACGGTCAGCTTTTAGTTCAACCTGACTGCCATTTTGCGTTTGCAAACAAACTTTTTGCGCAGCGAAGCGTCCTCTTCTTAACTCTCCATGACAGCTGATCACAGCTAAGGACTGGCAATGACCTTTTTCATCTTCCTTCTCGCCTGTGCGGCGGCGGCAACCACTGGCGTTATGTTCAAACCCGGCCCGTGGTACGAATCGCTGACCAAACCCTCTTTCACCCCGCCCAACTGGGCCTTTCCCGTAGCGTGGACGATCATCTACCTGCTGCTGGCTTGGGCCGGTTATCGCTTGAGTCTGATCCCCGGCAGCCAAACGGTGCTGGCTTTGTGGGCCGCACAGATCGCCCTGAACACGCTGTGGACGCCGGTGTTCTTCGGCGCGCATCAGGTGCTGGCGGCGCTGGTGATTCTGGCGGTGCTGTGGGTGGTGGTCGCCGTGATGGTGGTACTCGCACTGCAACTGGACGTGGTCACCGGATTGATTCTGTTCCCGTATCTGGCGTGGCTATGCGTCGCGGCGGCGCTGAACGCCTCGATTCTGATGAAGAATCGCCTGTGAGCGACTTCCCATGGCCGCAAGGCGAGCGCGATCTGGCGCAGGTTCGCGCGTTCAACAAAAAGCTCGCCTGGCTGCCGCGTTTCAAGATCCGCAATCGCCTTACCCCACGGCTGATTCAGGCGTTGCTGCGGGCGGGTCAGCTCGGCGGCGACGGCAAGCTGCGCCAGCATGGGCTGACCGCCGAACGGAAGATCATCGACACGGTGCCCGTGCGCATCATCCGCCCCAAGGGCAAAGCCAAAGGCGTGGTGCTGGATTTCCATGGTGGCGGCTGGGTGATCGGCAATGCGCAGATGAACGACAACTTCAACATCGCCATCGTCAACACCTGCGACGTGGCGGTGGTGTCGGTTGATTATCGGCTGGCCGTTTCGACGCCAATCGAGGGCTTGTTGGACGACTGTCTGCGCGCCACTCGCGGCATCTTGAACGATGGCGAATTTGCCGGGCTGCCCGTAGTCGTCGTCGGTGAATCGGCCGGCGGGCATCTGGCGGCCGCCACCCTCCTCGCGCTCAAATCTTCGCCGCAACTGCTGCAACGGATCTGCGGCGCGCTGCTGTATTACGGCGTCTACGACCTGACCGGCACACCCAGCGTACGCACCGCATCCGCCGATACTCTGGTGCTCGACGGCCCCGGCATGGTCGAAGCGTTGCGCCTGCTCACGCCGGATATCAGCGACGAACAACGACGCCAGCCACCGCTGTCGCCGCTGTATGGTGATTTCAGCGGACTGCCGCCAGCGCTACTGTTTGCCGGTGAGCTCGATCCGCTGCTGGATGACACGCGGCTCATCGCCGAGTGCTGGCAACACGCGGCGCCGGTGGAGATGTACGTGCTGCCGGAATGTCCGCATGGCTTCATCCACTTCCCCACCGCCACTGCTGACCATGTGCTGGCTTACAGCAGGCAGTGGATTTCGGCACGAGTGGCAAGCTACTCAGCGAAATCCGCCGAAATCAGCCCGGCGCTTTCGTAGCTGCCGATCAATTCATCAAACAACGCAATATCCCCTCGGCTGCGTGCAATCAACTGCGCACCAGCCACTGCCGCGTAAATCGCCCGCGCCCGCGCCTTGCAGCTGTCTTCGTCGGCAGCTCCTGCAGCGATCAACACTTGGGTCAGCCACTCGATGTTGACCTCTGCGAACTTCTTCACCTGGTCCTTCACCGGGTCTGGCAGATCCTGGTATTCGGCAGCCATGAAGCTGACCAGGCACAGCCGGTTACCGTTTTCCAGCGAAGTGCGGAAGATCGACGGGTACAACTTCAGGGATTGATGCGGCTCGGGATTGGCCTCACGAATGCCGTCCAGCGCCTTGGCCGCGTCTTGCCAGTAACGCTCGGCGACTGCCGCGCCGAGGTCGGCCTTGCTGGGAAAGTGGTAGTAGATGCTGGCGTTCTTGATACCCACCACTGCACCGATGCTACGGAAGTTGATGCCGTTGTAGCCGTGGGTCTGCGCCGCTGTTTTGGCGGCGTCCAGAATCGCTTCGCGTGCGTTCACGCTCATGTCTGTGTCCTCGCTGACTATCGGTCAATGGGGCGGAGTGTACCCGCGAAAGATTTACCTGCCAATTGGCAGGTAGGGGATTGACAGGAATAAATTCTGGTCGCAGTCTTTGCCTACCAACTGACAGGCAGGGCAACTGAAATGACCGCTAACTCGACTCAAAACGACGCTCACTCCATTTCCGCATTGAAAATCTACGACTGGTACAACGGCCCTTACCCGGCCCGCGTGCGCATCGCCCTGGCGGAAAAATCGCTATTGGCCCGCACCGAATTCGTCTCGGTAAATCTGTGGAAAGGCGAACACAAGAACCCCGAGTTCTTGCGCTTGAACTACTCCGGAACGCTGCCAGTGCTGGAACTGGAAGACGGCACGCTGCTCGCCGAATGCACGGCCATCACGCAATACCTGGACGTTCTCGATGGCAACCCTGTCCTCACCGGCCGCACACCGGTTGAGCAAGGACGGATCCACATGCTGACCAAGCGTGCCGAGATTGAATTTCTCGATGCCGTCAGCGTGTATTTCCACCATGCAACCCCGGGACTTGGCCCGGAAGTGGAGCTGTACCAGAACGCCGAATGGGGCATGCGCATGCGGGACAAGGCTGTGCGCGGCATGCGCTATTTCGACGACTTGCTGCGTGATCAGCCGTTCGTGGCCGGCACCAGTTTTTCCATGGCGGACATCGCCGTGTTGGGCGGGATGATCTTCTCGGCGCTGGTTGAGCTGGAAGTCCCGGAAGACTGCACGGCACTGCGCGAATGGCACGCGCGCATGCAGCAACGTCCGAGTGTGCAGCAATGGCGCGCGATGGTTGAGCGCGGCGAACCGTAAAAAACCAGACCAGCAAAAAGGCGCCTTGATCGGCGCCTTTTTCGTTGTCAGCTTACCTTGATCACAACCTTGCCAAACGCCCCCTTCGCCAGATGCTCATAGGCCTCGCGCGCCTGTTCGAACGGATACACATGGTCGATCACCGGCCGAATGTCGTGCTCGGCGAGGAACACGTTCATCCGGTCGAACGATGAACGCGGTGCCACCGCGATGCCGCGAATGGTGGTCTGGCGGAAGATCAGCGGCATCAGGTTCAGCTCGACAGTCTGCCCTGTCAGAAAGCCGATCTGCGCTATCCGCCCCGAGGCCTTGGTCGCTGCTACCGACTGATTGATGCCATTGCCTCCCGCCACATCGAGCAGCAGATCCACACCCTTGCCCTCGGTGAGTTTGAGCACCTCGTCCGCCCAGTTCGGCGTGCTGCGGTAGTTGATACCGGCGACCGCGCCCAGACGTTTTACCGCGTGCAGGTTTTCATCGCTGCTTGAGGTAGCGATGACTTTGGCGCCCAGCGCGGTGGCGATCTGCACGGCGAAAATCGATACGCCGCCGGTGCCCTGCACCAACACAGTCTGGCCCGGTTGAATAGCGCCGAAATCCACCAGCGCATACCACGCGGTGAGTGCGGCGATTGGCAGCGTCGCCGCCTCTTCATCGCTCATGTTGGCCGGCGCGCCGACGGCGCTGTCCTCGTGAATGATCATGTACTCGGCGAGGCCACCGGGCAGCGGCGAACCGAAGCAGTAATCCGGCTCGTTCGGCCCCGGCTCGCCGTCAAGCCAGCGCGAGTACAGATGCGAATTGACCCGGTCGCCGACCTTGAAGCGTGTCACGCCGTCGCCGATCGCAACCACCGTGCCGACGGCATCGCTGACCGGAATCAACGGTTTTGGCACCATGTGCGGCTCATAGATGCCGTCAACGATCGCCTTGTCGCGAAAATTCAGCGACACCGCGCCGACCTTGACCAGCAGCTCGCCGGGCTTGGGTTGCGGCGTTTCCGTCTCCCCGAGTTGCAGATTGTCGAGCCCGAAATCTTTCAGTAACCATGCTTTCATGGTGAGTCTCCAAATGCGTTATTGGCCGCAAACCCTCAGCAGGTTTGCCTTGGGGCCATGATTGGCTTTTACACCAGCGCAATAAATGCTTGGAAACAGACAGGATTGTTCTATTCTCAGGCAACAAATCCAGATACTGAAGCTCAGCGGAAAAGTCATGGAATTACTGCAATCGATGCGCCTGTTCGCCCGGCTGGCGGAGCTGGGCAGTTTCACCAAAGCCGCCGAGTCGCTGGATATCGGCCGGCCGCAGGTCACTCGCTATATTCAGGAACTGGAAACATCGCTGGGCGTGCGCCTGTTCCAGCGCACTACGAGGAAAGTCGCACTCACCGCCGAGGGTGAACTTTTCTATCAGCGGGTACAGGAAATCCTCGCCGAGATCACCGCCGCCACCACGATGTTCGATCGCACCGGAGCCACGCTGTCCGGCCGCCTGCGCATCGATATCCCCACTGCGTTCGCGCAACTGGAATTCATCAAGAGCCTGCGAGAATTCACCGCCACCTACCCCGGCATCGATATGGTGCTGGGCGTCACCGATCGTGCGGTTGATCTGGTCGGCGAAGGCATCGACTGTGCGCTGCGCATCGGCGAGCTGCACGACTCAACCCTGATCGCCCGCCCTATCGCCTTGGCGACCATGGTCACCTGCGCCGCGCCCGAATACCTGCGCGAGCACGGCACGCCGGAAACGCTTGGAGATCTGGCGAACCATCAAGGTGTGAACTTTCTCTCGGGCCAGAACAACCGCACCTTGCCCTGGCAGTTTTCAGTTGAGGGCAAACAGAAAAGCTACGTCAGCCGCAAAGGCATTACCGTCACCGAGTCGAACGCTTACGTGCAGTGTGGCGTGTCGGGCTTCGGCATTATCCAGGCGCCGGGCATCGCGGTCGCCGAGCATTTGGCTAGCGGTGCTCTGGTGGAAATTCTGCAACCGCTGCGCCCGCTGCCTCGGCCGGTATCGCTGCTGTACCCGAGCCGCACGCATTTGCCGGCGCAGGTTCAGGTGTTTATCGAATGGCTGCAGGTGCGGTTTGTGCAGTTGTATGCGGGGTGGGTAGAAGGTTGAATCTGGCTTTATCGCGCAGTTTCTGCAGCGTGCGCACCTAGGATTTGACGCTGATCCCGCGAGCAGCAAAGACTTCACGCGCAGCCGTTATACCGTTCAAGGCGCTGGGAAATCCTGCGTATACGGTCATTTGCAAGATCACATCGACCACCGCCTCCGGTGTGCACCCGACGTTCAGGGCACCGCCGATATGCACTTTCAGTTGTGGCTGTGCGTTGCCCAGTGCGGTCAGTGCCGCAACGGTTGCCAGCTCACGAGTGCAGTGATCGAGCCCGGGGCGGGCGAAGACATCGCCGTAGGCAAAACTCAGAATCCAGTCCGCAAGCTCTGGAGCAGTATCCTCCAATGAATCAACCACTGCCTGACCAGGTCCGCCAGTAATCTGCGTCAGAGCGGCTTCTCCGCGCGCTCGACGATCGGTCATCTCCACCGGCGCTGCGACACTGGTCACGCTTGCGCCAATCAGTGTGGCGGACAGCAAACGATTGAAACCGGGAAGTTTACGGATCATGGTGATGCTCCTTTTGCTCGAGTTGTTGGTAGATCTGAATCTTGTTATCCAGAACCTCCAGGGACTGGCTTAACTGGCTGATCTGCGCTTGCACGTCCCGGCGATGCTGCTCGAGAAGTTCGCGGCGTTCTGCCAGGGTCGAGTCGCCTGATCGACGCAATTCGGCATACCTCAGCATTTGCTGGATCGGCATTCCGGTCGCCTTCAGCCGGAGCAGAAACTCGGCCCACAGCACATCCTTCTCGGCGTACACCCGGTGGCCATTGCCACCGCGCCCAACCGGATCGAACAGCCCGATGCGCTCGTAATAGCGGATCGTGTGAGCGCTCAAATCAAGGCGCTTGGCCAACTTTGAAATTGTCAGTTCTGGATTCATGTCATCACCGTAAAGGTTTGAGCGCGCTCTAAGTCAATGGCTGTTTTTCATCAAGCAGAATCAGGCAAATCGCCGACAGTATCCGCTTAACGCCGACACCGCCCTGCCCCCTAATCTGGACCCATGCAGAACTCACCACTGCAACGGGTTAACCAGAGACTGATCTGAACGACCCGGACCTCAATCGAAATTTGACCGGAGTCACCGCCATGAAAACTGTAAGCCAACTGATCGCCGTCGCCACCTTCGCCCTCAGCGCCAGCGCATTCGCCGTACCGAGCAATCAGGAAGATCGTTTCTTCACCCAGGTCAACGAACCACAGCAGACTGTTGCTGCCGATGGCTCGGAACGTACGCCGCAGGGCCAGGCTCTGGCTGAAAACGGCCGCCACCGCCTCGAGGAACAAGGCCTGGTTGAAGACGGCTATGACAAGACCCCGCAAGGCCAGGCCATCGCTGCTGACGGCTCAGACCGCACCCCACTGGGTGAGGCCCTCGCCGCTGATGGATCGGACCGTACACCGGGTCGTCGCGCAGCTTAAGCGCGTGTTGCCGAGACAGGAAAAGTCCTGCGGGTTTGAGACCTGCAGGACTTTTCCGTCTTTTGAGGCAAGACCTGATCGAAAACTCTATTGATAGGAACAGGCAATACTTCGATCCGATTCGGCATCGTCCGCCAGCGTTATCCGCCCTAACATGGCCTCTCCAATTGCCTGCTGGAGTACAGATCCATGAAGACCCTTTTCATCACCGGTGTCAGCAGCGGCTTCGGCCAGGCGCTGGCCAAGGAAGCGCTCGCTCAAGGTCACAGGATTATCGGCACAGTGCGCAGTGAATCCGCTCTGGCAGCCTTCGAAGCGCTGTCGCCCGAGCGCGCGCATGGGGTGCTGCTGGACGTTACCGATTTCGATGCCATCAATGGGGTGGTTGCGGCAGTGGAGGATCGTCACGGCCCGGTGGACGTGCTGGTCAACAACGCAGGTTATGGCCATGAGGGGATTTTTGAAGAGTGCTCTCTGGAAGAAATGCGCCGCCAGTTCGACGTCAACGTGTTCGGCGCGGTGGCGGTGACCAAGGCGTTCGTCCCGTATTTCCGCCAGCGCCGCGCAGGGCATATTCTCAATATCACCTCCATGGGTGGCTACATCACCATGCCGGGGATCGCCTATTACTGCGGCAGCAAGTTCGCTCTGGAGGGGATTTCTGACACCTTGAGCAAGGAGCTTGCGCCCTTCAATATTTTTGTCACCGCTGTGGCGCCGGGATCGTTTCGCACCGACTGGGCAGGCCGCTCGATGCAGCGCACGCCTCGTAATATCAGTGACTACGATGCAAGCTTCGATCCGGTGCGCAAGGCCCGGGAGGAGAAAAGCGGCCATCAGTTGGGCGATCCGCAGAAAGCTGCACGGGTCATGCTGACGATCATCGACAGTCCAAACCCGCCGGCTCACCTGCTATTGGGCAGCGATGCGCTGGCGTTGGTGCGTGACAAGTTGCAGCAGACGGCGGAGAGTATTGAGCAATGGGCAGCGCTTAGCCGCTCGACGGATGGCTGAAAGATCAAAAGCACCCTCACCCCAGCCCTCTCCCGGAGGGAGAGGGAGCCGATCGCGGGTGGATTCAACTCCTGAGCCTGCCTCGAAGATTTCCGCAGGGCTTATTACTCTAGAACAGCGCGGTCAGCATTCGGCGCGATATTTCAGGTCGGCAGATCCCGATCAAACACCACGGTCAGTCCCCTCTCCCTCTGGGAGAGGGCTAGGGTGAGGGCTCTGTCTGACACCCCGCCAATCAGCCAGACAGGTTCAAACCCGCCTTTTCACAAGGAAACCCACAGCCCATGCCGAAACCGAAAGACCCCATCACAGCGCGCATGGTCCAGCTAATGAGCCAGCTCGCCCCGCTGGAAGGTTACAACCTGAGCCCGCTGGACGATGTGCGTTTCCTGCGTTCCAACCGACCGCTGACCCGCACGCCGGTGTTGTACGAGCCGGGCATCGTCATCCTTTGTCAGGGGCGTAAACGCGGTTATCTCGGCGATGAAGTCTACATCTACGACGCTCAGCACTATCTGGTGGTGTCGGTGCCGGTACCCTTCACCATGGAAACCGACGCCAGCGAAGCCGAGCCAATGCTCGCGGTGTACGTGCGCCTGGATTTCGCTTTGGCTGGCGAGCTGATCCAGCAAGTGGACGAGCGGTGGGATCTCCCCACAGCGCAGCCGATGGGCATGTACGCCTCGCCGCTCGACGAACCGCTGCGCCGGTCAACCCTGCGTTTTCTTGAAGTGATGAGCGACGATGCCGACGCGCAAATCCTCGGCCCGGCGATGCTGCGCGAGCTCTACTACCGCATCCTCACCGGCGAACAAGGTGGCACCCTGCGCGCCGCCATCGCCCAACAAGGCCAGTTCGGCAAAGTGACCCGCGCCATCCACAAGATCCACAGCTGTTATCACCAGCATCTCGACGTAGAAACCCTGGCCGAGGAAGCGCAGATGAGCGTGCCGAATTTTCATCTGCACTTTCGCAAGGTCACCGACTCCTCGCCGATGCAGTATCTGAAGTCGACGCGGCTGCACCAGGCGCGATTGCTGATGCTGCGTAACGACCTGACCGCGGCAAAAACTGCATTTCTGGTCGGCTACGAAAGCGCCTCGCAATTCAGCCGCGACTTCAAACGCCTCTTCGGCCGCACACCGCTAGCGGAAGTTGCGTGGATGAAACAGGCCTATGCGCTGCCAGCACCGACGACTGCTTCGCCGTTTGTGTCGTCGCACTGACTTCACCCGCGTCTTGAACAAACAGAAATCCACATTGAAGGGAAGAAAGTGAATCTGAGAGCTGAGATCGAAAACGCATTTGGACCCCAGGCATTCGCCCGCCCGCTTTTCTATTCCTGGCCCGGAGGATTGCGTTTCGAACTCTCCGAAACGGGCGGAATGATCGAGCAATTCCTGACCGCTATGCGCAAATCCATAACCATCTGCGGCGACGTTTTCCAAGGGGACGAATCGTTTGTCGCATGCCTGCGCATTCATTCCGGTCGCAATCGATTCGCCCATCGCAGTACTCTTCGCGCCCTTAAATCTGCTGGCATCGATACTCCATCAGCGCTGTGCATCTGGAGCGAAGAAATAGATAACGAGGAATGGTTCAGTGAGGAAGAGCCGGAATATTGGGTCAACGTCGCCTTCGAAGCGTCTGTGGCGAGCATTCAAGCATTACTCTGGTGCGCATTGGCCAAGGACTTCGGTGCTATCCAACCGCGTGCGAACTGTGCTGTCTACCTGTTCAATCTGCCCAAGCGAGTCATGGTCTTTCCCTATGACGACCGAGGCATGGACGTGGTTGGAGCCAACACCGAACTACTTTTGCAGCTTTATCAACGACATCAAGTCTGGTTGCTCGACCATGACCGCGCAGCGATGGAAGCCACATTCGGCAGGCTGAAACGTTAGGTGAACGCTATCGTTTCAACTTCTTCGCCATGATGATCGTGCGCTCCGTCTGATGAAACTCATCTCTGACTTTCTTGAAGCCGAGCGAAGCATAGAAGCCTTCTGCGGTGACTGAGGAAGGAACGCGCAGCAAGTTGGAACCTGCGTCCATGGCGAGTGATTGAATGCTCTTCATCAGCTGGCTTCCGACACCCATTCCTTGAAAGTCCGGGTCGACAAATACGCTTCGAACAACGTCTCCATCAAGACTTGCCGTTGCGACGATTTGACTGTCGAGCGTAGCGACCAGCACCTGACGCTCAGTCAAAAAACGAAGGATGTTCGAGGGCGAAAAATTTTCAATCACTCGATCGATGATTTCGGGAGGATAGTCCCGAGCATTGCTCTCACGGAGCGTCTTGATGATCGTTTCACTGATAGCCGATGCATCCGCATCTCTCGCGATGTGAATTTGAATATCCACCCAGTAGCTCCTTGCTTGTCCGCTCCGTGTACAGCACTTATCGCAGCAAATTCCCCATCCGCATAGTGCTTGCCCCCTTCTGTGTTTCCCCGCCCAATCAAACAGGTCAGCCACCTGCATCAGGATGGGATCATGCACACCACGGCCATTCCCGAAGGTTTCACACCATTCACCCGCAGCAGTCCGTTGCTGGATCTGCTCGGCCCGATCTACGCCAGAGGCCACGGCCTGCAATTGGAACTGGGCTTGCTGACCGACTCCCGCCACGCCAATGGTCGCGGCACTTTGCATGGTGGTGTATTGGCGACTTTGGCCGATGTCGGGATGGGCTACGCCATGGCCTTTTCCAGCGATCCGCCGCAGCCGTTGATTACGGCGAGCATGACCCTGGATTATCTCGGTGCGGTGCAAATCAACGAGTGGCTCGAAGTGCGTCTTGAACACTCCAAAAAGGGCCGCCAACTGGCGTTTGCTGGCGTCAGTCTGCACGTAGGTGAGCGAACGGTCGCGCGCGCCAGTGCCGTGTTCGCGGTGCCGCTGAGCTGAAGCGCGAAACCTCAGTCTGACGCTTCAGAATCATCCCGCGCTGGAACAGGAATTTGCCATGAGGGTTTCTTGCCGACCTGGCTATCGAACGTGCGTCGCGCTTGGCGGAAACCCTCGACGTTTTCCACCACCCAAGTCCAGATCGGCGACATCCGCACCAGCAAGCCCATGCCCAATGGCGTCAGCTCGTACTCGACGTGCGGCGGCACCTGGTCGAGCTCGCGCCGGGTCAGCAGGCCGTCGCGTTCCAGCGCACGCAGGGTTTTGGTCAACATGCGCTGAGTCACGCCGGTCATCTGCCGTTTGATCTCAGCGTGACGCATCGTGCCGTACACCCCCAAGGCATGCAGGATGCCCAAAGACCAGCGACTGCCGGCGTGCGCGAGCACTTCGCGGCGCACGCCATCATCGTCTCGTCTGAGCGTCTGGCAGATTGCTTCTGCCTCACTGAGCGCTTGCTGATCAGTCATTTCTTCCCCTGGTATCACGCGTGTGCCTTCTTCTGAGTGCTGCCCGATCGTGCCAGCATTTGCCGATCTTACATGCAGATCTCAGGAGACATCATGACCGAATCGAACCACCCTTCCCCGCAATCCATTCTCGTCCTGGGCGCAGGTGAGCTCGGCCTGCCGGTTTTGCGCAACCTTGCGGGAGTGGCAAAGCGCTCGCCCGGCAGCACGATCAGCGTCCTGCTCAGGGCCTCGACGATCGACAGTCAGTTGCCGGCAAAGAAAGCCGAAATCGATGAACTGCGCAGTCTCGGCGTGCAGATGGTGGCGGCAGATCTGGTCAACGATTCGATCGACCAACTGGCCGAAGTCTTCGCACCTTTCGATGCCGTCATCGGCTGCGCCGGCATGGTCGCTGGTCGTGAGACGCCGATGAAGCTGGCGACCGCTGCGCTCAAGTCGGGCATCAAACGCTACTTTCCCTGGCAGTTTGGCGTGGACTTCGAAGTGATCGGCCGGGGCAGTCCGCAGGATCTGTTCGATGCTCAGCTCGACGTGCGCGAACTGCTGCGCGCGCAGGACAAAACCGAATGGGTGATCATCTCGACCGGCATGTTTACCAGTTTCCTCTTCGAGCCGGTGTTTGAAGTCGTTGATTTCGACAACGACACCGTTAACGCCCTGGGCAGCCTGGACACCAGCGTGACGCTGACGACCCCGGACGACATCGGCAAACTGACTGCAGAAATCGTTTTCTTCGAACCGCCTTTTCGCAACGAGATCGTGTATCTGTCGGGCGACACGCTGACCTATGAACAGGTCGCGGGCCTTCTCGAACGCGTGCTCGGACGGCCCTTCAAGCGTAACGTCTGGACGGTGCCGCACCTGATGCAGGAACTGGAAAAAGACCCCACTCACCACATCAAAAAATACCGCGCGGTGTTTGCCCAAGGTCGAGGTGTGGCGTGGCCGAAAGCGGGCACGTTCAATGAGCAGCGGGCGATACAGGTCACGACGGCCGAGCAGTGGGCGCGGGAAAATCTTGCGAACGAGTGAAAGCAGATTTTGCGCAGCGGGGCGTTGTGGGCGCTTTATACTCCCGCAAGCACCAGCTCCGCTGCCCGCTCACCAATAACGACGCACGGCGCCATCGTGTTGCCAACGGTGATGCGCGGCATGATCGAGGCATCTGCAACGCGCAGCCCGTCGATCCCGTATACGCGTAATTGATGGTCAACCACCGACAGCGCATCGCGGCCCATTTTTGCCGTACACGACAGGTGCCAGTAGGTCATCGCCGAGTTGCGGATGAACTGTTCCATAGCGCGGTGTTCTCTCGGCCCGGGCACGACTGCGCGCTTGATCAGCCCATCGAAGGCCTGGCTGTTGCCGAGCGCCCGGCACAGTTCGATCGACGCATGGGCTGCGGCCATGTCCTCGGGCTCGCTCAGGGAGTTCGGCTCAATGATCGGTGCATCCAGCGGCCCTGCACCTGACAACCGCAAGCGTCCGCGACTGGCAGGTCTGGCCAGCCCGGCGAACATGGTCCAGCCATGCTCCGGCGGCTCGATGGCGACCTCAGGCGGAGACGGTACCGCGAATGCCAGCTGACACTGCAAAAGATCCGGGGCTTCCAGGCGACTGTCGCTTTTCCAGTACAAGGTGGTTTCGCATCCGCTGCCAGCGACCGCTTGGGGTTGTTGGTATTCCCACGTGCAGCCGAAAGCCAGATGATCCTGCAAATTTTCGCCGACACCGGGTAAATGAACGACCGGTGCGATGCCGTGTTTTCGCAGTTCATCCGCCGGGCCGATGCCCGACTGCATGAGCACTTTCGGTGATTGCACCGCGCCCATGGACAGAATGACTTCAGCTGCGGCATGAAACCGGCGCCGCTCGCCGGCGATCAACACTTCGACACCGACGGCCCGGGTGCCGACCAGCAACACGCGGGTCACCAACGCCCCGGTCATCACCGTCAGGTTCGGACAGTGCAAGTGTGGCCGGATGTAGGCGTCGTAAACCGACTCGCGCTTGCCCTGTTTGATGCGCAAGTCGGTGACAGCGATCCCACCTGCCCCTTCCATCATCACGCCATTGGGACTGTCGAATCGGGGGATGCCCAGATCGCCGGCCGCCTCCAGCGTTGCCAACGCAAGGGGTTGAGGCGTGGCCGGCTGCTCGACATGTACCGGCCCACCTGAACCACGCCGGGTGGCGTCCGGGCTGCCTTGCCAGTTTTCGATCCTGCGGTAGTAATCGAGCACCGATGCGTAGCCCCAGGCCGGGTCGCCAGACTCGGCAGCAAAATGCTCCCAATCGGCGCGATGGCCGCGCGACCAGACCATCACGTTGATGCTCGAACCTCCACCGAGCCCCTTGCCCATGCTCAGCGGGAGCCGTCGACCGTTGAGGCGTGGATCGGATTGCCCCTCGAATGCCCAGTCGCGCGCAGAGCCGAGGTTCAGCGGCCATTGCGCCGGTTCTGTCACCTCGGGGCCCGAATAGTCTTCGCCGGCCTCAATCAGCAGAACTCGTGCGCCTGACTGATCGGCAAGCCGCGCAGCGACCACGCAGCCCGACGTGCCGGCACCACAGACAATGAAGTCATAGTCGTGATCGCTCCGAAGATTCATACGCCCGCTCCCCTTCGATGCCGCGATCACTGTTCAGCAACGCCGTGCACGGCCTGGAGAATCACCGCCGCGACTTGCGCCGGCTGCGACTGCTGCGGGACATGGCTGGACTTCACCTCGGCGAGGGTCGCACCGATGCGCTTGGCGGCAGAACGCTGGACGTCGGGATGAATCATCCGGTCTTCGGTAGCGAGCAAGTACCAGGACGGTTTGGTTTTCCAGGACGAAACGGTGGTTTTATCTTCGAAAGCCGAGGCCTTGATCGGCCCTTGTGTGGCAGTCATGACGGCAGTTTGCGCGGCCGGCAGATCCTGAGCGAAGTCCTTGGCCATGCCTTCGGGGGTCAGATAGAGGAAGCCGTTACCGTCGGCCTTGATCTGACTGATGCCCGGCGGCGTCGGCGCACCTTTGCCCTGTTCGCCACTGGTTTGCCCGGCCTCTGGCGCGAAGGCGGCGACATACACCAGCGCGCTGACTTTCTGGTCGTTACCGGCTTCGGTGATCACCGTGCCGCCCCACGAGTGACCGACCAGCACCACTTTGCCCTGCTGGTTGTTCAGCGCGCGGCGCGTGGCGGCAACGTCGTCAGCCAGCGAGGTGAGCGGGTTTTGCACAACGGTAACGGCCACGCCTTTGGCTTGCAGCAGTGGCACCACTTTGGCCCAGTCGGAACCGTCAGCGAAGGCGCCGTGTACGATCACCACCGAAGGCGTTGTATCCTGCGCGTGGCTGGCGCCGGCCATGAAGGTACTGGCCAGGGCAAAGGCGACGGTGGCGAATTTCGATTTGATTGTTTTCATTGGATGAGCTCCTGTTCGGGAGTTCAGATTCTGCTGACTGGCCTGCGTTGTGGGCATCGGTCAATTATCCGACCCCGGGGCATTTTTCATGGATAGTGGCTTGCAACTGGACATCTCGCTGGACGGCGCACTGGCAACCATCGCCCAGGTCGGTGACCTCAGCATGGGGCAACCGCTCGGTCATTCCCGGCGCGTTGCCGCTTTGGCGCGGATGCTCGCGCAGGCATGCCACGGCGCCGGTGAGCATTTGCAGGTTGCAGAGCAGATTGCCTTGCTGCGCTGGTCTGGGTGCACGGCCAACGCCGAAGGCTTTGCCGACCTGCTGGGCGACGACGTCGATGGTCGCCGCGCAATGCTCGATCTGACCCTCGGCAATGAACAGATGAACGCGGTGCATCAGGCAACCCCGCTGGCCGTGGTGCACTGTGAAGTGTCCGGTGCAATCGCCAAAACCCTCCAGCTCGGAACCGCCGTCGAAGCGGGCCTGTGTCGGGTGTTCGAAACCTACGACGGCACTGGCCGACCGCTGGGCGTAAGCCATGAACACATCCCTGAAGTCGCCTATCAGGTGGTCATGGCCGGTGATCTGGACATTCTCACCCGCGCCCATGGCCTGGACGCGGCGCTGCGCTGGATCAGCGAGCAGTCGGATCGGCGCTATCCCGCATCGCTGGTGTCGTTGCTGGTGGCCAATGCCAAGACCTGGCTGGCGGATCTGGAAACGCTTTGCACAAAAGTTGAACCCGTGCCTGAGCAGCGTCGTGTCTCGCTGACTTTGGTCGGAGACGTCATTGACTTGAAGCTGCCATGGCTGGCCGGGCATTCGCGTCAGGTCGCGCATGTTGCCATGGAAGCGGCACGCCTGTGGGGGCTGAGTGAGCCGACGCTGACAGACATTGGCAAGTCCGCGCTGATTTACGGCCTCGGCCGCGCAGCCGTTTCCAATCACCTATGGAATAGCCCAGGGCCGCTGCCCTACGGTGCGGCAGAGCGAGTGCGCCTGGTGCCTTACTGGACGCAACAGGCGCTCAGGCCGGTAATGGAACTGGCCGCGCCCGCCGAGATAGCCACCCACGCGTATGAACGGCTCGATGGCAGCGGCTATTTTCGCGGCGTGGCGGGTGATGCACTGAATGCCGAACATCGGCTGTTCGCCACCTCGGTCGCCTGGGTGGCGTTGAGGCAGGCCCGGCCCTGGCGATCAGCCCACGACGAAGCGGCAGCAGCCACGCTACTCAAACAGGATGCTGGCCGTGGTCTGTTCGATAACGATGTCTGCGAAGCCGTCATTGCTGCCGCCAGTGGCGAGCGTCGCCTGCGGCAACCCAAGCCTACGCTGCTGACAGCCCGTGAGTGCCGCATTCTCCTGGAAATCAGCCGTGGCGCCAGCAACAAACAAGTCGCGCAACTGTTGGCTATCAGTCCGAGCACGGTGCGCACGCACATGGAAAGCATCTTTCGCAAACTGCAATGCTCGACCCGTGCAGCCGCCACCCTGAAGGGGCTGACACTGGGCTTGATCGCCTGAGTCCGCCCGGTCAAGCCTGATCAGCCTGTCTGGCGCGAGCAAGTTCGATGAATGCCTTGGCGGCCGCAGAGGGATTGCGGCGGTTCGGGTAGTACAGGCACAACCTGTCTCGGGGCGGGGTCCAGTCCTCGAGTACCTGCACGAACTCGCCGGTGCGGATTTCGTCACGAACGTCCTGCTCCATGAAAAAGCCCAGCCCCATGCCCGCCTGCACCGCGACCTTGACCACGCTCGATTCATCCAGCGTAAGCGGACCGTTCACATCAAGACGGGTAACTTCTCCGTCCCGTTCGAAATACCAAGGGAAAATCGCCCCGTTCGGCAGTCGCACGCGGATGCATCGATGCCCGGGCAGCTCGGACGGCGTGCGCGGTTTGCCGTGTTGTGCAAAATACCCCGGCGAACCGACCACCGCGTAACGTTGCGGCGGGCCGACAGGCACCACAATCACATCGTTGGGGACGAGGCCTGCCGAGCGCACGCCGAAATCGAAGCCGTCAGCCACGATATCCACCAGCCGGCCTTCGGTTACAAGGTCAATATGGACTTTCGGATGCTGCTGCAAAAACTCGATCACCAGTGGCAGCAGCGCCGAACGCGCAGCGCTGGCGAAGGCGTTGATGCGCAACGTGCCCGAGGGTCCGGCGTTCTGCGAGCGCACTGCATCGAGTGCCGCACGCAAATCCTGCAAGGCTGGCCCCACCTGTTCGAGAAACACTCTCCCCGCTTCGGTGATGGCGACGCTACGGGTCGTGCGGTTGAACAGTCGCGATTCGAGGCGCGCTTCCAGTTGCGCAATGGTGTTGCTCAGCGCGGTGGTGGAGACGTCGAGATCAATGGCGGCCTGGCGAAACGACCCCCTTCGCGCCACGGCTATGACGGCGTCCAGTTCATTGAGGGCCAAGCGATCCTGAACCATGGATTGTCCTGATTTCCGGGATAGGTCATTAAGTTTTGTCCCAGTTGAACAAACTATCTGCGGCCCAGCAAGATGACTCCAGTTAATCAATCAGGAGTCAGCCAATGAACCTTCAACATCCCGCCGTCGTGCAGACGTATGTCACGGTCATCGACGAGAAAGAAATCTACGACGCGATCCATCAATTCCGAGCGCTGGAGATCTCGCCATGCTGAATTCAGGATTGACTGGCAAGCGGGTCCTCGTCACTGGCGGCACCAAGGGAATCGGCAAAGCAGTGGTCGAGTGGTTCCTGGCCGAGGACGCAAAGGTCATCACTTCGGCTCGGCAAGTGGACGTCGAAATGCCGGGCGCACTGCTGGTTGCGGCTGATCTTTCGACCCGGGAAGGTTGTGACGTACTCATCGCAGCGGTCCAGCAGCAACTGGGCGGCGTCGACATAGTGGTTCATGTCCTGGGTGGCTCGTCGGCCCCCGGTGGTGGTTTTGCAGCGCTGGACGAGGAGCAGTGGCAACGCGAGCTCAATCTGAATTTGCTGCCAGCGGTGCGCCTCGATCGCGCCCTGCTCCCGGGCATGCTCGAGCGTCGGGATGGCGTGGTGATCCATGTCACCTCCATCCAGAGTCGACTGCCACTGCCGGAATCCACCACAGCGTACGCGGCGGCCAAGGCTGCGCTGTCGACCTACAGCAAGAGCCTGTCGAAAGAGGTGTCGCCCAAAGGAGTCCGTGTGGTTCGGGTTTCCCCGGGCTGGGTCGAAACCGAAGCATCGGTGGCATTGGCCGAGCGACTCGCGCAGGAGGCAGGCACTGACTATCAGGGTGGCAAGGACATCATCATGCAAGCCTTGGGCGGTATTCCGCTCGGCCGCCCATCGACGCCAGCTGAAGTGGCTGAGCTGATCGGGTTTGTGGCGTCGCCACGAGCGGCTTCGATCACAGGAAGTGAATTTGTGATCGACGGCGGGACCATCCCGACAATCTAGCCGGCAGTTTGCGGGTCAGGGATGACTCGCTGAATCCGACCGGCACGCTTACATCCGATGCTGCTCCAGCAAAAAATCCACAAACAAGCGCACCCGCACCGGCATCGCCGCGCCGCCGACGAACACCGCATGAATCGGTTCCTCATCGCCCGGGTTAAACGTTTGCAGCAGCGGGATCAGCGTGCCGCGCTGCAAGTCTTCCCTGACGGTGAACTCGCCAATCCGTGCAACGCCTGCGCCGAGTCTGGCGAACTGGGCCAGTGCTTCGCCGCTGCTGCATTCGATGTTGCCGCTGACTTTCAGCGAGAACTCCTTGCCGTCGCGGATGAACGGCCAGTTGGCTTCGGCGCGGCGGAAGTTGAAGCGCAGGCAGTTGTGCTTGAGCAGGTCTTCCGGTTCGAGAGGTGTGCCGTGGCGTTTCAGGTAATCGGACGATGCGACCACGACTTGGCCGGTGTGGCCGAGCCGGCGTGCGGTCAACGGGCTGTCGGGCAGATGGCCGAAGCGTATGGCGACGTCCGCCTGGCCGGCGAGGATGTCGACTACCTCGTCGCCGAGGCTGAGGTCGACGACGATGTTCGGGTAACGGGCGGTGAAGGCTGCGACCAGCGGCACAATGGTCAGCCGTCCATGGCCAAGGGCGGCACTGACACGCAAGCGGCCCTTGGGTACGCCTTGATCGGTAATGGCCCCTTCGACCTCGTCCATGTCGGCGAGAATTCGCCGGGCACCGCGCAGGAAGGCCTCGCCCTCGGCGGTAAACGTCAGCGCGCGGGTGGTGCGCAGCAGCAAGCGGGTGCCAAGTCGTTGTTCAGCGCGGGCGATGATCCGACTGACCGCCGAAGGCGTCAGCCCCAACGCACGCGCAGCCGCTGAGAGGCTGCCCTCCTGCGCCACGATGACGAACACGCTCATTTCCCCTGACCTGCCGTTGAAGTCCATTCGTGCCTCTTACGCAAAGGTGATTGCCAAAATCGCCATCTACCGCCTGAAAACGATGGATCGTAGCATTGGCGGCATAGATGAGGAGACTTTCCATGCGTATCAATCCACCACTTGTTGCACTCGCTGTCGGCGCCTTTGGCATCGGCGTCACCGAGTTCGCGCCGATGGGCATGTTGCCCGGCATCGCCGCCGATCTCGGCGTTTCCATTCCCGCTGCGGGGTTGCTGGTCAGTGCCTACGCCTTGGGCGTGCTGCTCGGCGCGCCGCTGATGACCCTGACCACTGGCAAGATCCCGCGGCGCTATCTGCTGATCGGGCTGATGGCGATTTTCACCCTGGGTAACCTGATGTCGGCGCTGGCTACCGACTACTACAGCCTGATGGTCGCCAGGGTGATCACCTCGCTCAATCACGGCGCATTCTTTGGGGTCGGCTCTGTGGTCGCCGCCAGTGTGGTCGCGCCGGAAAAACGTGCCGGCGCCGTGGCGGCGATGTTCATGGGCCTGACGTTGGCGACTATCGGCGGCGTGCCGCTGGCGGCGTGGTTTGGTGAGCTGTTCGGCTGGCGCACGGCGTTCTGGGGCATTACCGGTCTCGGCGTGCTGACCATGATCGCCTTGTGGTTCGCCCTGCCCAATCTGAAAGCAGAGCAAGGCGCGGGTGCACTGGCGGAAATACGAGTATTGGGCCGCGGTCCGGTGTTGGCCGCACTGGCCCTGACCGTGGTCGGCTCGAGTGCGATGTTCACCGTGTTCACCTACATCGCGCCGATTCTCAGCAGCGAAACCCACGCCTCAGCCGCGTTCATCACCGCCATGCTGGTGTTGTTCGGAATCGGTTTGACGCTGGGCAATATGTGGGGCGGCAAGGCTGCCGACCGCTCGATCGACCGCACCCTGATCGTGTCGCTGAGCGCATTGATTGTGGTGTTGCTGGCGTTCACGGTGCTGATGCGCTGGCCGCTGCCGGCCGCCGTGGCCATTCTGATCTGGGGTATCGCCAGCTTCGCTCTGGTGCCGCCGCTGCAGATGCGCGTGATGGAAGCCGCCAAGGACGCGCCGAATCTGGCTTCGGCGGTGAACATCGGCGCGTTCAATTTCGGCAACGCGATCGGCGCGGCGCTGGGTGGCGCGGTGATCAATGCCGGGCTGGGTTATCCGGCGATTTCCCTGGCCGGCGCGGCGATGGCTGGTCTGGGGTTGCTGATGGTGCTGACGTTCGCCTGGCGCTCCAGAGCCAGTGCCGCTGCGCTGGCGTAAGTCTTCGCAGCGCTACGCCCCGCCCTGCTGATATTCGCGGGGCGTGCAGCCGAACTCGCGACGGAACACCGTGTGCAGATATTGCGCAGACTTGAAGCCGCAGGCCTGGGCAATGTCGGCAATCGCCGCATCGGTGTTCTTCAAACCGCTGGTAGCCGCCGCCAGTTTGAAACGCAGAATCTCGTCATGCACGCTGCAATCGCGCTCAGCGCGGAAATGCGCTTCCAGCGACGAGCGCGACACCCCGACATACGCCGCCACTTGTGCGGTCTTGATGCCCTGACAGGCATATTGGCGGATGAACAGCAGCGCTTGCATGACGTAGGGATTGCCCAGCGGTTGGTGCAGGCTCGACACCTGCACGTTGACCGCGTCCGGCGGAATCAGGATTTGCGTACCGGTGGACGGCATGCCGTGGAGCATCTGGTGCAGCAATTGCGCAGCGGTGCGGCCCATGGTTTCGGTGCCCTGAATCACCGAACTCAGCGGTACGCGAGTCAGGCTGCGGGTCAGCGGGTCATTGTCGATGCCGATCAGCGCGACCTGCTCCGGCACGGCGATGCCGGCGGTCAGGCAGGCTTGCAGCAACTGGCGGGCGCGGGCGTCGCTGACGGCGATGATGCCGATCGGTTTGGGCAGGCTGTGCAGCCAGGCGATCAGTTGCTCGACGGCGCTGTCCCACAGTGGCGCGCTGGTGCCCATGCCGCGATAGATCTCGGCGTGCAGGCCGTCGCGTTGCATCAGTTTGCGAAAGGCTTTTTCCCGCTCCTGCGCCCAGCGATTGGCCTGCGCCTCGGGCAGGCTGAAACAGGCAAAGCGCTGCAACCCCGCCTCGACCAGATGCGAGTAAGCCAGCGTGATCAATGCGTTGTTGTCAGTGGCAACGTAGGGAATCGCTTTTGGATAAGCGCGTGCATCCTCGTAGGAACCCCCCACCGCCACCACCGGCAAATGAATGTCGGCCAGCGCCTCGCCAATCAGCGGATCATCGAAGTCGGCAATGATCCCGTCACCCTGCCAGCGCTCGATGCCTTTCAAGCGGCAGAGAAAGTCCTCTTCCAGAAACAGGTCCCAGGAAGCGCGAGTGCTGCTCAGGTAGTTGCCGATGCCGCTGATGATTCCACGGTCGTAGATCTTGCTGCCGTTGAACAACAGGGCGATGCGGTGCACGGGCGGTAGGCTTTTCATTCAGTATCCGGATTTTGCGTCAAGCCATTCGCGAGCAGGCTCGCTCCCACACGGTTTTGTGAACGACACGAATCAAATGTGGGAGCGAGCCTGCTCGCGAAAGCGGCCTCAAATTATTTTTGTTCCGGGCCGCCATGTCGCGGCGACGATGGACACAGACTAGGCCTGCGAGCGCTGAAGCTCAATACGCAAAATCGCACTCGCAGTTGAGGCTTTTCATAATCAGCGGGCACGGGGCCGTTGCTAGTATCGAGACACCGCCAAGAACAACAAGGACAAGGTCCATGCAGTATTTCCCCAATATCGAGCCGGTTCGCTACGAAGGCCCGAACAGTGATTCGCCCCTCGCATTCCGTCACTACGACGCCGACAAACTGATCCTCGGCAAACCCATGCGCGAACACCTGCGCATGGCCGCCTGCTACTGGCACACTTTCGTCTGGCCGGGCTCTGATGTGTTCGGCGCCGGAACCTTCAAACGCCCGTGGCAACGCAGTGGCGAACCGATGGAACTGGCTATCGGCAAGGCTCAAGCCGCATTCGAGTTCTTCAGCAAACTAGGCATCGATTACTACTGCTTTCACGACACGGACGTCGCCCCCGAAGGCAACTCGCTGAAGGAGTACCGCGAACACTTCGCGCAAATGATCGACCGCCTCGAACAGCATCAGGAACAAAGCGGCATCAAGCTGCTCTGGGGCACCGCCAACTGCTTCAGCAATCCGCGTTTCGCCGCCGGTGCCGCGAGCAATCCCGATCCGGAAGTGTTCGCCTGCGCCGCCGCGCAAGTGTTCAGCGCGATGAACGCCACCCATCGCCTCAAGGGCTCCAACTACGTGCTGTGGGGCGGTCGCGAAGGCTACGAAACCCTGCTCAATACCGACCTGAAACGTGAGCGCGAACAACTCGGGCGCTTCATGCGCATGGTGGTCGAGCACAAGCACAAGATCGGTTTCACCGGCGACCTGCTGATCGAGCCCAAGCCGCAGGAGCCGACCAAGCACCAGTACGATTACGACAGCGCTACGGTATTCGGCTTTCTCCAGCAGTACGGCCTGGAAAAGGAAATCAAGGTCAACATCGAGGCCAACCACGCGACCCTGGCCGGCCACAGCTTTCATCACGAAATCGCCACGGCTGCCTCGCTGGGGATCTTCGGCAGCATCGACGCCAACCGTGGCGATCCGCAGAACGGCTGGGACACCGACCAGTTCCCCAACAGCGTCGAAGAAATGACCCTGGCGACCTATGAAATCCTCAAGGCCGGCGGTTTCAAGAATGGCGGCTTCAATTTCGACTCCAAGGTGCGCCGGCAGAGCCTCGACGAGATCGACCTGTTCCACGGCCACGTTGGCGCCATGGACGTTCTTGCCTTGTCGCTGGAACGTGCCGCCGCGATGGTCGAGAACGATCAACTGCAAACCCTCAAGGATCAACGCTACGCCGGCTGGCGTCAGCCGTTCGGGCAAGCGGTGATGGCGGGCGACTTCAATCTCGAGTCGCTGGCCGAGCACGCGTTCAGCAACGAGCTGAACCCGCAAGCCGTCAGCGGCCGCCAGGAAATGCTCGAAAACATCGTCAACCGTTACCTGTATCGCTGATCGCCGAGACCCTCTGCCGACGCAACGACGCTGTGACAATTGCACGACAATTCTGTGCCTGCTGCGTCGGCAGATTCTCTACAGTTCTACCAGCCCGATTCATCGTCAGGCCGTGTCTTTCCAACAAAAATAAAAGGACGCACCACCATGAAGAACTTGAAACGTACGCTGTTGGCCAGTGCCCTGGCGTTGTTGGCCCTGCCGGTAATGGCCGACGCTACCCACCCGAAAATCGGTTTTTCCATTGACGATCTGCGTCTGGAACGCTGGTCGCGCGATCGCGATTACTTCGTCGCGGCGGCAGAAAAAATGGACGCCAAAGTCTTCGTGCAATCGGCGGATGCCAACGAGCAGAAGCAGATTTCGCAGATCGAAAACCTCATCTCTCGCGGCGTCGATGTGATCGTCATCGTGCCATTCAACGCGACAGTGCTGACCAACGCCGTGGCCGAGGCGAAGAAAGCCGGAATCAAAGTGGTGTCTTACGACCGGCTGATTCTCAACGCCGATGTCGACGCCTATATCTCCTTCGATAACGAAAAGGTCGGCGAAATGCAGGCCGGCGGCGTGCTGAAAGCGGCGCCCAAGGGCAATTACTTCTTGCTGGGTGGCGCGCCCACCGACAACAACGCCAAGATCCTCCGTGAAGGCCAGATGAAAGTGCTGCAACCGGCCATCGACAAGGGCGATATCAAGATCGTCGGCCAGCAGTGGGTCAAGGAATGGAACCCGACCGAAGCGCTGAGCATCGTCGAAAACGCCCTGACCCGTAACAACAACAAAATCGACGGCATCGTCGCCTCCAACGACGCTACCGCTGGCGGCGCCATCCAGGCACTGGCCGCGCAGCAACTGGCCGGCAAGGTGCCGATTTCCGGTCAGGACGCCGACCTCGCAGCCGTCAAACGCGTGATCGCCGGCACGCAAACCATGACCGTGTACAAACCACTGAAACTCATCGCGTCCGAAGCGGCCAAGCTCTCGGTGCAACTGGCGCGCAACGAAAAACCGGCCTACACCTCGCAGTACGACAACGGCAGCAAAAAGGTCGACACCATCCTGCTCACGCCAACGCCGTTGACCAAGGACAACATCGACTTGCTCGAACAGGACGGCTTCTACACCAAGGCGCAGATTGCCGGGCAGTGATCCGGTCGTAAATCTTGATCAGACCTGTGGGAGCGAGCCTGCTCGCGAAAGCGGAGTGTCAGTCAGTAAAGCTCTGGCTGAAAAGGCCCCTTCGCGAGCAGGCTCGCTCCCACACAGGTTCAGTGGTGTTTGAGTCCCTGGTATACGAGCCTTTTCCATGTCCGACTATCTGCTGCAAATGAACGGCATCGTCAAAACCTTCGGCGGTGTCAAAGCGCTCAACGGCATCGACATCAAGGTCCGGCCCGGTGAATGCGTGGGCCTGTGTGGCGAGAATGGCGCCGGCAAGTCGACGCTGATGAAGATCCTCTCGGCGGTCTATCCCCATGGCACTTGGGACGGCGAAATCCTCTGGGACGGGCAACCGCTCCGGGCGCAATCGATCAGCGAAACCGAGGCCGCCGGCATCGTCATCATCCATCAGGAACTGACCCTGGTGCCGGACTTGTCGGTGGCGGAAAACATCTTCATGGGCCATGAGCTGACGCTGCCCGGCGGGCGCATGAACTACCCGGCGATGATCCACCGTGCCGAAGCCTTGATGCGTGAATTGAAAGTGCCGGACATGAACGTTTCGCTGCCGGTTTCGCAGTACGGCGGCGGCTACCAGCAACTGGTGGAAATCGCCAAGGCCCTGAACAAACAGGCGCGTCTGCTGATTCTCGACGAACCCTCCTCGGCCCTGAGCCGCTCGGAAATCGAAGTGCTGCTGGACATCATCCGTGACCTCAAAGCCAAGGGCGTCGCCTGCGTCTACATCTCGCACAAACTCGATGAAGTCGCCGCCGTATGCGACACCATTTCGGTGATCCGCGACGGCAAACACATCGCCACCACCGCCATGGCCGACATGGACATTCCACAGATCATCACGCAGATGGTCGGGCGCGAAATGAGCAACCTCTACCCCAGCGAGCCGCATGAGATTGGCGAGGTGATTTTCGAGGCGCGCCACATCACCTGCTACGACGTCGACAACCCCAAGCGCAAACGGGTCGACGACATTTCCTTCAGCCTCAAGCGCGGCGAGATTCTCGGCATCGCCGGGCTGGTCGGGGCCGGGCGCACCGAACTGGTCACCGCACTGTTCGGCGCTTACCCCGGCCGCCACGAGGGAGAAGTCTGGCTGGATGGCCAGCCGATCGACACGCGCACGCCGCTGAAAGCGATCCGCGCCGGCCTGTGCCTGGTGCCCGAAGATCGCAAGCGCCAGGGCATCATTCCGGATCTCGGTGTCGGTCAGAACATCACCCTCGCCGTGCTCGAGAGCTATTCGAAAATGACCCGCATCGATGCCGAAGCCGAGCTGGGCTGCATCGACCGGGAAATCTCCCGCCTGCATCTGAAGACCGCAAGTCCGTCCCTGCCGATCACCAGCCTGTCGGGCGGCAATCAGCAAAAAGCCGTACTGGCCAAGATGCTGCTGGCCAAACCGCGCGTGCTGATTCTCGACGAGCCGACCCGAGGCGTGGACGTCGGCGCCAAGTATGAGATCTACAAGTTGATGGGCGCGCTGGCCGCCGAAGGCGTGTCGATCATCATGGTTTCATCGGAACTGGCCGAAGTGCTCGGCGTCTCCGACCGCGTGCTGGTGATCGGCGAAGGCCAGTTGCGCGGCGATTTCGTCAACCATGAGCTGACCCAGGAACAGGTACTCGCCGCTGCCCTCAGCCAGCCGGGCAGCCATAACAATAATGATCGGAAAACCGCGTAAATGAATCAGGTCAAACAACTGTTCACCCGCTACAAGATGCTCGCGCTGGTATTCGCCGTGGTGCTGATCTGGCTGTTCTTCAGCTGGCAGACCGAGGGCGGCTTCCTCACCCCGCGCAACCTTTCCAACCTGCTGCGGCAGATGTCGATCACCGGAATTCTCGCCTGCGGCATGGTGCTGGTGATTATCAGCGGCGAGATCGATTTGTCGGTGGGCTCATTGCTCGGCCTGCTCGGAGGCCTCGCGGCGATACTCGACGTGGTCTATCACATTCCGTTGCTGGCGAATCTGAGTCTGGTCGCCCTGTGCGGCCTGATGATCGGCCTCGCCAACGGCTACATGGCGGCGTACTTGCGCATACCGTCCTTTATCGTCGGCCTGGGCGGCATGCTCGCATTTCGCGGGATTTTGCTGGGGATCACCGGCGGCACCACCATCGCCCCGGTATCGCCGGAGCTGGTCTACGTCGGCCAGGGTTATCTGCCCCACGCGATAGGCACCGGCCTGGGTGTGCTGCTGTTTGTGCTGACGGTGTTCCTGACCTGGAAACAACGACGCAATCGCGCCCTGCATGGCCTGGCGGCGCATTCGCTGGTGCGTGATGTTGTGCGCGTGCTGGTGATCGGCGCGGTGCTGGCCGGTTTTGTTCAGACCCTCAATAGCTATGACGGCATTCCCGTGCCGGTGCTGCTGTTGCTGATTCTGCTCGGCGTGTTCAGCTACGTCACCAGCCAGACCGTGTTCGGCCGCCGGGTCTATTCGGTCGGCAGCAACATGGAAGCCACGCGCCTGTCAGGCATCAATGTGCAGGCGGTCAAGCTGTGGATTTTCGGCATCATGGGCGTGATGTGCGCCCTCGCCGGCGTGGTCAACACCGCACGCCTCGCCGCCGGCTCACCGTCCGCCGGCAGCATGGGCGAACTCGATGCCATCGCCGCCTGCTTCATCGGCGGCACCTCCATGCGCGGCGGCTCCGGCACCGTCTACGGCGCCCTCCTCGGTGCACTGGTGATCACCAGCCTGGACAACGGCATGTCCATGCTCGACGTGGATAGCTACTGGCAGATGATCGTCAAGGGCAGCATTCTGGTGTTGGCGGTCTGGGTGGATGTGAGTACGCGTACGGCGCGGCGTTGATCGCCGCGAGCCTGGATGGATCTGCTTCAAAAGGGAGCAAGAACGCAAGCCGCTGCTACGCTACGTAACACAATATTATGGAATACCAGATACCACAAAACATTGCTTTGAACGCTTGGTCCGCTCTGGCTCAATGGCTTCGAAGGCCTTGCACAGCTTGGCCCGTATCTTGCTCCTCCAGTGCATATCGCGCTCAAGGTCTATGGCCATGCCTGCATCCTCCGCAAATTTCGGCGACGCTCACACCCGCTCTTCAAGCGCGGTGTGTGCGTTGCCGTGCGCAGCCATGGCGCGTTATCTCCGTCGATTCCGCTCTTCGTCCTCCATCGTGCTGCCGCAGCTGCCATCCTGCGTGAGCGCGAAGCAAAACGGTTTCTGGCAGATAGTCAGGTAACACCTCCCCACGAGAGTCTCTCTCGATCTCTCGCAGTTTCCGCCTTGGCGGATCGCTGCGCACCGTCATTACCGAGTTTTCTGGTGAGTCCCTCCGGCTCGCCCGACGCTCTGCATCCGGAACAAACCTGATGAACCAAAACACCGCCTTGCTTGTGATCGATATGCAAAAGGAAGATGGCTTCCCGCTCGAACGCTTCGATCAAGTGGTCGATAACGCCGCATCCCTGATCGATCGCGCTCGCCAGTTGCACATCCCGATTTTCTATACCCGCCATGTCAACGACGCTCCGGGCCGCGATCTGGCGCTGGGCGAACCGGTAGACGACCAAGGCAGGCCAACGACTTACCGCGCCGGCACATCTGCGATCGAGATCATTGACGCTCTGGCGCCTCGAGACGCTGACGTCGTCATCGATAAACGCCGGTACAGCGCCTTCCACGGCACCCGTTTGGCTCAGATGCTCAACCGCCGAGGCATCAAGCACCTGGTGGTCATCGGCGTGCTGACGGATGTGTGTGTCATGAGCAGTCTGTTCGACGCCTATCAGCACGACTTCCAGATCAGCCTTGTCGCTGACGCCTGTAGTGCGACTACAGAGGGAGCGCATTACTCGGCACTGTTCATCCTTTCCAACTGGCTGTACGGGCTGGAGCTCTTCACCACCGAGCAGTTGTCGAGACGCTGGAACAACGAGCCGGCAACATCGCTTCGAACCGCCGAACCCGATCACCTCGCCTTCCAGCCAGATGAATTCCCACAAGTCGTAGCGCGCTTTCAACGCCGCCTCGTCGACCCCTGCTGAACGGAGAACAGACATGAAAGTTGAAAAACGCAGCATCGACTTTATCCCTGAGAGCGAGCGTCACGGTCGGCCCCGTTCCTTGTTCTTCGTCTGGTTTGGTGCCAACGCCAACATCACCACAGTAGCGGCTGGAGTGTTGCCCATCAGCCTGGGACTCAATCTTTTCTGGAGTGCGCTATCGATTCTTATCGGTTCGCTGATTGGTGCAATCTTCATGGCTTCGCACTCCGCACAGGGGCCGAGACTGGGTATTCCGCAGATGATCCAGAGCCGGGCACAATTCGGGGTTTTCGGCGCTATCGTACCGCTGCTGTTCGTCATGCTTATTTATTTGGGCTTTTTCGTCAGCAACACGCTGTTGGCTGCTCAGGCGGTGAGCGACCTGAGCCCGTTGAGCACCGCTGGCAACATCGCTCTGCTGGGCGCGGCATGCTTCCTGGTCGCGCTGTTCGGCTACCAATTGATTCATCGCGTACAGAAGCTGCTTTCGCTGATTTCGATTGCCGTGTTCGGCATCGCCACCCTGCTCGCTCTCGCGCTGCCGATAGAGGCCGGCCAATGGACCGCGCAGGGTTTCAATCTGGTCAGCTTCCTCGCCTCTGTCAGTATCGCGGTCACTTGGCAACTGTCCTACGCACCTTACGTGGCGGACTACTCTCGCTATTTGCCGAGCGACACTTCCGCCCGCCAAGTGTTCTGGTACAGCTATGCCGGTACCGTTATCGGCGGAAGCTGGATGATGTTGTTAGGCGCCGTACTGGCCAAGGGCATGGTGGGGTTCTCCGATAACGTCGGGCTGCATCTTATAGGCCTGCTCGGAGGAGGCACGCTGCTGATGGTGGCATTCGTGCTATACGGCCAGATCGCCATCAATGTGTTCAACCTGTATGGCGCTTTCATGTCGACGATCACGATGATCGAGCCTTTCTCTGCGCTCAAAATCACCCCGTCTGTACGTGCGGGATTCCTGCTGATCATCTGCACGATCGCAACCGGTTTATGCACATTGGCGCAGGACGACTTTCTGCAGTTCTTCCTGAATTTCATTTTTTTCATGAGCTACTTTCTGATCCCCTGGACGGCGATCAATCTTGTCGACTATTACGCGCTGCGCAAAGGCGTTTACCGGATTGCCGACATCTTCGATCCGGCAGGCATCTACGGTCGGGTGAACTGGACAGCAATCGCAGTATTCCTTTGCACCATTGCTCTGGAAATTCCGTTCATGAACACCTCCATGTACGTCGGGCCTGTTGCCACCAGCCTGCAAGGCGTAGACCTGGCGTGGGTCGTTGGCTTGCTGTGCCCTGCGTGCGCTTACTACGCCCTCATGCGCCGGCGCGGTTCGCTGTTGATCAAGGCATCGCAAGTTTGATGTTCGCAGGCTGAGAGCGTTTGTGCTCTTCTATCGGAACAGTACTGAGGCCCGTATTCACGGGCCTCTTACTTCCTGTGCAAGTTTGTGTAACATCCGGGAAACTGGACGATTCGATTTATACGTAAGTCAAAACAATTACTGGCAGTGATTTATTGTCAGGGACATGATCAACGGCCCAACCCAACTCTCTGCAGTTGTACAAGCGCAGCGGTAATCGTTGAGTCTTGCCGAATTTCATCAGCCGCCTCGTTTGCGAGCTGAAGCGAACATCAGCGTTTCGCTGATGGCTTGAACTGACGATCAATGTCCAACATCTTCGCGACGCACAAGGCCAGGCGCTCATTGATCACCCGCTCCTGCTCGTTTTTGAGACACTTCTCACAAAGCCCGGCATGGCCGGCGCTTGCCTTGCAACGCTCCGCTTGCGGCGAGGTTTTGTACAGCCTATTGCATTTTGTACAAGCATGACGCAGCTCGTCGTTTTCCATGGCCCTTCTTCCTGTCAAGGCACAAACGGGTCATTAACCATTACATGAGCTTCGCTGAATCTGTACAGGAAATAGTTCGTTTATCGCCTCGCTTGCGAAGCTTGCTAACTAAAATCTTCCACTGGACTAACTGCACCAACGTACTAACTTGAAAGTATCGGCAGCGATCTACAGATTACGCGCTAGTTAAACGCAGCGATAATCCTCGTCAACATAAAATGACATTCAAATGCCATGACACCGGGCAAGCGCCGATATATTTTGCCGTTTCGCTTAGTTGCGCTGATCAAACTTTCGCAATCACAGGAGGAGCGTTGTTATACCGCAAGCGCATGCTTGTATAAGTAATTTTCAACCGGTGCGGACGCATGTCGAGATGTTAGAAAAAACTGTGAATTTCCTGGCGCGAGGAACATCCCTCTTTCATGAGTAACAGGAGAGCCTCATGAGCCAGACAGATTTGTACATGATTAAGTACCGACTTCACGGTGTGCCCAAATCCTTCATTATCCGCGCCAAATTGATGAACAACGCAGAAGCCTGGCAGTGGGCGAGTTGTGATGCCGGGTTGACGCCAATTCCCAAGCCAGGCCGGCCTCCATTGAAGCGCTTCTCGAAACCGATGGCCGAGCGATTCGGCGTCACCGACGTGCAATGGCACGAATCAAAGGCCGTGTGTTGGGACGAGGACCTGGCGATATGAGAATCCCGCGCCGCCAACCCGAGGCCTATCTGCCCGGTTCACCTTCAGCAGCGGGCACTTGAAATTCAAACACCACTCATTGCCGGGTAATCCCCATACCGTTCACGGCCCTGACGGAACCACGTACTCAGTTCACTCGCCACTGTTTTGCGGTTTTCTGGTCAATTCCCCGGCAAATCAGATATTTCTGCCTAGACTTGAACATGTCTCGGCACTTGAACGCGTTCAGCGCGTCGAGCGGTCATCACAATAAAAACAAGAGGAATCACCCAGATGCTCAGATCTCTGTTCAGCGCACTTGCCTGCGCTTTGGCGGTAAGCAGCATGAACCCGGCCATGGCGGCAGACCCGGTGATCATCAAGTTCTCGCATGTGGTCGCTGACCAGACGCCCAAGGGGCAAGGTGCGTTGCTGTTCAAGAAACTGGTCGAGGAACGTTTGCCGGGCAAGGTCAAGGTCGAGGTGTATCCCAACTCCTCGCTCTTTGGTGACGGCAAGGAAATGGAAGCGCTGTTGCTCGGCGATGTGCAGATGATTGCGCCGTCGCTGGCCAAGTTCGAGCAGTACACCAAGACCGTGCAGCTGTTCGACCTGCCCTTTCTTTTCAATGACATCAACGCTGTCGACCGCTTTCAACTGAGCCCGCAGGGTCAGGGCCTGCTCAAATCCATGGAAAGCAAAAACATCACCGGCCTGGCTTATTGGCACAACGGCATGAAACAACTGTCGGCCAACAAGCCACTGCGTGTACCGGCGGATGCGCGCGGCCTGAAGTTCCGGGTGCAGGCCTCGGCGGTGCTGGAGGAGCAATTCAAGGCGGTGCGCGCCAATCCGCGCAAGATGAGTTTTGCCGAGGTATATCAAGGCCTGCAGACCGGTGTGGTCAACGGGGCGGAAAATCCTTACTCGAACATCTACAGCCAGAAGATGCATGAAGTGCAGAAATACATCACTGAATCCAACCACGGTGTACTGGACTACATGCTGATCACCAACACCAAATTCTGGAACGGCCTGCCACCCGACGTGCGCAGCGAACTGGACAAGATCGTCGTGGAAGTCACCACCCACGTGAACAAGGAAGCCCAGCAACTGAACGAGGGTGACAAGCAGCGCATCCTTGCCGCCAAAACCACGGAAATCATCACGCTTACGCCAGAAGAACGTGCGCAATGGCGCGACGCGATGAAACCGGTGTGGAAGAAGTTCGAAGGCGAAATCGGCGCTGAGCTGATCTCTGCCGCCGAAGCCGCAAACCAGGCGCAATAATCGCAAGGCAGGCGCCGCTGCGTCGGCGCCTGCCCGTCTTCACTCGACGTGAGATGCCATCCATGAAAGCGCTTCGGCGAATCTGGGAACACTTCGAGGAAGGCTTCATCGTCTTCCTTCTGGCGGCCATGACCCTCGTCACGTTTGTCTACGTGATCCTCAATAACTTCTACAGCCTGTTTTACTGGCTCGCCGATCATTGGCCGGCGGCCAGTGTTCCGCTGTTCGCTGTTGGCGATCAGATCATGGGCATGGCGCAGGCCATGACCTGGAGCACTGCCCTGACCAAAGCGCTGTTCGGCTGGCTGATTTTTTTCGGTCTGGCTTATGGCGTGCGCACCGCCGGGCATATCGGTGTCGACGCACTGGTCAAACTGGCGCGCAGATCGGTACAGCGTTACATCGGCATCCTCGCCTGCCTGTGCTGTCTGGCCTACGCGGGGCTGCTCGCCGTCGCCAGCTTCGAATGGATCGAAACCTTGATGAACGCCGGTATCGGTGCCGAGGATCTTGGCCATTTCGGCGTCATGCAGTGGCATATCGGGTTGATCGTGCCGCTGGGCTTCGCGCTGGTGTTCATCCGCTTCGCTGAAATTCTCCTGCGCATCCTGCTCAATCGTCAGACCGGCCTCGGGCTGGCCGATGAGGCGGCCGACGCGCTGAAACTTGCCGAACACGAGGATGACAAGCCATGACCATCGCCTTCCTGTTCGTGGCCCTGTTCGCCTTGATGTTCATCGGCGTGCCGATCGCCATTTCGCTGGGCCTGGCCGGCTCCTTGACGATCATTTTCTTCAGTCCCGACTCGGTGCGCTCGCTGGCGATCAAACTGTTCGAGACCTCGGAACACTACACGCTGCTGGCCATTCCGTTTTTCCTGCTGGCCGGGGCCTTCATGACCACTGGCGGCGTCGCCCGCCGGCTGATCGACTTCGCCAACGCCTGTGTCGGGCATATTCGCGGCGGCCTGGCCATTGCGGCGGTGCTGGCCTGCATGCTGTTCGCCGCCCTCTCCGGTTCAAGTCCCGCCACGGTCGCTGCGGTGGGCTCGATTGCGATTGCCGGGATGGTCCGTTCCGGCTATCCGCAGGCGTTCGGCGCAGGGATCATCTGCAACGCCGGTACGCTGGGCATCCTGATCCCGCCGTCGATCGTGATGGTGGTTTACGCCGCCGCTACAGAAACCTCCGTGGGCAAGCTGTTCATGGCCGGCGTGGTGCCTGGCCTGCTGCTGGGCACGGCGTTGATGGTGGCGATCTACATCGTCGCGGTGAAGAAAAATCTCCCCGCCTTGCCGCGTGCGACGCTTCGCGAGTTTCTGAGTACAGCACGCCAGGCAATATGGGGCCTGTTGCTGATGGTGATCATCCTCGGCGGCATCTATTCGGGCATGTTCACCCCGACCGAAGCTGCCGCAGTGGCAGCCGTCTATTCGGCCTTCATCGCTTTGTTCGTCTACAAGGATCTGACCTTTCGCGAGACCCCCAAGGTTCTGCTCGACTCGGCCAAGCTGAGCATCATGCTGATGTTCATCATTGCCAACGCCATGCTGTTCGCCCACGTGCTGACCACCGAACAGTTACCTCAACAAATCACTGCCTGGGTGATCGACGCCGGCCTGACGCCGGTGACGTTCCTGCTGGTGGTCAACATTGTGCTGTTGATTGCCGGCGCGTTCATGGAACCGTCAGCGATCATCCTGATCCTGGCGCCCATCCTTTTTCCTATCGCGATGAAACTGGGCATCGATCCGATTCACCTCGGCATCATCATGGTGGTCAACCTTGAGATCGGCCTGATCACGCCACCGGTGGGCCTGAACCTGTTCGTGACCTCGGCGGTGACCGGCATGTCCTTGCCCGCCACAGTCAAAGCCGCGATGCCGTGGTTGTCGATTCTGCTGTTGTTCCTGATCCTGATCACTTACGTGCCATGGATCTCACTGGTGCTGCCGAACTGGCTGGGGATGAACTGACGTCGTGACGATCACGTTCAGCCGGGACCGGCTAGAGTGCAATCACTCTGCTTAAAACCATAACAAGACGGAGAAGTGCCCCCATGCGAGTCAAAACACGCTTTGCCCTGCTGGCCGCCGCCACGCTGACCCTTAGCAGTGCTGCGCAGGCCGCGCCCGTGTTCATCAATATCCTCACCGGCGGAACCAGCGGGGTTTACTACCCGATCGGGGTCGGTCTGTCGCAAATCTACAGCGACGGTATTGCCGGCTCGAAGACATCGGTGCAGGCCACCAAAGCGTCGGTAGAAAACCTCAACTTGCTACAGGCCGGTCGCGGCGAGTTGGCCCTGGCTTTGGGCGACTCAGTGGCCGACGCCAAAAACGGCGTGGAAGACGCCGGTTTCAAAGCACCGCTGACCAAATTGCGCGCCTTGGGCGGCGCCTATCCCAATTACATTCAAATCGTCGCCAGCCAGGAGTCGGGAATCAAAACCCTCGCCGATCTCAAGGGCAAGACCATCTCGGTCGGCGCCCCAAAATCCGGCACCGAATTGAATGCGCGGGCGATATTCAAAGCGGCCGGCCTGACCTACGAGGACATGGGCAAGGTGCAATATCTGCCGTTTGCCGAATCGGTGGAATTGATCAAGAACCGGCAACTGGACGCCACCCTGCAATCGTCGGGACTGGGCATGGCCGCCATTCGTGACCTGTCGTCGGTGATGCCGCTGAACTACGTCGCCATTCCGAGCGAGGTGGTGACAAAAATCGGCAATCCGGCCTACCAGAGCGCAATGATCCCGGCCAACACCTACGACGGACAGGCCGAAGCCGTGCCCACCGTGGCAATCACCAATATTCTGGTGACCCGCGCCGACCTGCCGGATGACGTCGTCTATGACATGACCCGCCTGCTGTTCGACAACTTGGGGCGCTTGGGTAACTCCCATTCGGCGGCCAAGGACATCAAGCTGGAAGCGGCTGCGAAAAACCTGCCGATCGCGCTGCACCCCGGCGCCGAGCGCTACTACAAGGAAAAAGGCGCTTTATAAGCGCTTGTGCGCAGTGGCGTGACGGCCACTGCAGCGTCGATTCCTTTGTGTGGTCATGAGGAAGGCAGCCAATGAGTGACGAGCATCACGGTATTTCCGCGAACCCACGGGACTGGCCGAAAACCCTGTTTTACGTAGCGTTGCTGTTCTCGATTTTCCAGATCGTCACCGCAGCCTTTTCTCCTCTCTCCAGCCAGGTGCTGCGTGCGGTGCACGTCGGCTTCCTGCTGTGGGTGGTGTTTCTCAGTTATCCCGCACGAGGCACAGACCGTCCGTGGCAACCGCTGGCGTGGCTGCTGAGCCTGGCCGCCATCGCTACCGCGCTGTATCAATGGGTGTTCGAGGCCGATCTGATCCAGCGCTCCGGTGACCTCACCTCGGCCGACCTGATGATCGGCATCGTATTGATTGCTCTGGTCTTCGAAGCCGCGCGACGGGTCATGGGCATTGCGCTGCCGGTGATTTGCGGGCTGTTCCTGGCGTACGGTCTGTTCGGGCAATACCTGCCCGGCGAACTGGCCCATCGCGGCTACGGTTTCGACCAGATCATCAATCAACTGTCGTTCGGCACCGAAGGGCTGTACGGCACGCCGACTTATGTGTCGGCGACCTACATTTTCCTGTTCATCCTGTTTGGCGCATTCCTCGAGCAGGCCGGCATGATCAAGCTGTTTACCGACTTCGCCATGGGCTTGTTCGGGCACAAGCTGGGAGGCCCGGCAAAAGTGGCCGTGGCCTCGTCGGCATTGATGGGGACGATCACCGGCTCCGGGATTGCCAACGTCGTGACCACAGGGCAATTCACCATTCCGCTGATGAAGCGCTTTGGCTATCGCGCCGCGTTCGCCGGCGGCGTGGAAGCCACCTCCAGCATGGGCAGCCAGATCATGCCTCCGGTGATGGGCGCGGTCGCCTTCATCATGGCTGAAACCATCAATGTGCCCTTCGTCGAAATCGCCAAGGCGGCGCTGATTCCGGCCCTGCTGTATTTCGGCTCAGTGTTCTGGATGGTCCATCTGGAAGCCAAGCGCTCCAACCTCAAGGGCCTGCCCAAAGACCAATGCCCCAGCGCATGGGGCGCGGTGAAAGCCCGCTGGTATTTGCTGATTCCTCTGCTGGTTCTGGTTTACCTGCTGTTTTCCGGGCGCACACCGCTGTTCTCGGGCATGGTCGGCCTGGCATTGACTGCCATCGTGATTCTTGGCTCGGCGATCATTTTCCGGGTGCACAGCTTCGGCCTGCGCTGTGCGTTCTGGATTGCCCTGGGCGTGCTCTGCACAGGTTTTTTCCAGCTCGGCATCGCGGTGATTTTCGCGGTCATTGCCGTCCTGGTGCTGGTCTGCGCTTTCATCAAGGGTGGTCGCGACACGCTGCTGATCTGCCTGCACGCGCTGGTCGAGGGCGCCCGCCACGCGGTACCGGTGGGCATCGCCTGCGCACTGGTCGGCGTCATCATCGGCATCGTTTCGCTCACCGGCGTCGCTTCGACGTTTGCCGGCTACATCCTCGCCATCGGCCGCGACAACCTGCTGCTGTCGCTGATCCTGACGATGATTACCTGCCTGGTGCTAGGGATGGGCATTCCGACCATTCCCAACTACATCATCACCAGCTCGATCGCCGCGCCCGCCCTGCTGGAGCTGGGCGTGCCACTGATCGTGTCGCACATGTTCGTGTTCTACTTCGGCATCCTCGCCGACCTGACCCCGCCGGTCGCCCTCGCCTGTTTTGCCGCCGCGCCGATCGCCAAGGAAAGCGGCTTCAAGATCAGCCTGTGGGCCGTGCGCATTGCGCTGGCCGGTTTCGTCATCCCGTTCATGGCGGTCTACAACCCGGCGCTGATGCTGCAAGGCGACAACTTGTGGGCAACTGCCTACATGCTGATCAAGACTCTTCTGGCGGTTGGTCTCTGGGGCATGGCGTCTACCGGTTTTCTGCAACAGAAAATGCTGATCTGGGAACGGGTGCTCAGTCTCGGCGCCGGCGCCCTGCTGATCGTGGCACTGCCGGTGACCGATGAAATCGGCTTCGCACTCGGGATTCTGGTAATCGTGCAACACGTCTGGCGCTCGCGGCGCGCAGCAGCGGCCAATGCATGATCGGCTTGTGCCTGGGTCTGGCCGGCAGTATCTGGGCACAGTTGCCGGTAGCGAACTTCACCCTGGCATGGAACCACAGCATCGAAAAGATCCGCTGGGAGGAAGACTACCGCGTCACGGCCCAAGGGCTGGTTCTTGAGCAGGCCAGGGTTCGCGGCAACGGCGCTGGCATGGAGATACCCGACGATGCCCGGCTGGAGAACGGCAGTTGGCATTTCCGACGCCACTTGCCGCCGCTGCAACCACTGCAATTGGGCCGAACCCCGCAGGCCGGTGATTACCAGTTATGCATGGATGCCAAGTGCGAATTGGTCAGCCGATGGGTTGGGCCGGCCACTGTCAGCGAGCCGTTTTTGCAGTTGTGGGGTTGCGAAATGACTTCGCTATCGCCGTCGCATGATGGTTAGCCAGGAAGCCGTGGCGAGCTGTCGCCAACATCGCCACGTTTCGCGGATTACTTGTGCGCCAGCAACGATTTACGTTCGGCCTTGGCGTGTTTCATGGCGGCGATTTCCCGCTCGCACGCTTCGACATCGAAGGAGTTGTCCCACTTGGCAATGGCAATGGTGCCGATGCCGTTGCCAATCAGGTTGGTCACCGCTCGCGCCTCGTTGAGGAAGCGGTCGATGCCCAACAGCAACACCAGGCCCACCAGAGGTATGGAGTGAATAGTGGTGAGCGTGGCCGCCAGGGTCACGAACCCTGCTCCCGCCACACCGGCCGAGCCCTTGGAGGTCAGCAGGAACACGCCGAGCAGAATCATCTGATCCATGAAGGTCAGCGGCGTGTTGGTCGCCTGGGCGATGAAGATCGCTGCCATGGTCAGGTAGATGCAGGTGCCGTCCGCGTTGAAGGTGTAGCCCGTCGGCAGGACCATGCCGACCACGGATTTCTTGCAGCCGAGCTTTTCCAGTTTGACCATCATTCGCGGCAGCACCGCTTCGGTCGAACAGGTGCCCAGGGTGATCAGGATTTCATCCTTGAAATAACGCAGAAACTGCATCAGCGGCATGCCCGACCATCGCGCCACCGCGCCCAGTACCACGACGATGAAGATCAGCGTGGTGATGTACAGCGCGACCAGTAACTGCCCCAGCGACAGCAGAGTGCCGATGCCGTATTTACCGATGGTGAACGCCATGCCAGCTCCGGCGCCCAGCGGCGCCAGACGCATGACCATCGCGACGATTTTGAACAGACCTTGCAGGAACAGATCGATGGTGTTGATCAGCGGTTTGCTGGTTTCGCCCATTTGCACCAAGGCGACGCCCATCAGCACCGACAACAGAATCACTTGCAGCATGACGCCATTGGAGAAAGCGCCGAGGAAGGTGTGCGGAATGATATTGAGGAAGAATTCGACGAGGCCGCCCTGCTCGCTCGCCGCCTGGCTGTATTTATTGACAGCACTGCCATCGAGGGTGCCGGCGTTGATGTTCATGCCGGCGCCGGGCTTGACCACGTTGACTACGATCAGGCCGACCACCAGTGCGATGGTGGAAAGAATCTCGAAGTAGATCAGCGCTTTCACACCGATCCGTCCGACCTCCTTGATGCTGCCCATCTTGGCGATACCGACCACCACCGTGCCGAAAATGATCGGCGCCAGAAGCATCTTGATCAGCTTGATGAAACCGTCGGCAAACGGCTGCAGCTTGGCGCCGATGTCCGGCACGAAGTATCCGATGGCAGCGCCGATGACGATGCCGATCAGCACTTGCACATAGAGCTGGCTGTACCAGCGTGATTTTGAAGTTTCCACGGAAGCACCTCATTTTATTGTTGTGGTGGGCATGTGGCTTTGGCGTCGAGGATGACGCCTGAAGCTGCGGCCCCGGCGAACGAGGCCGCAGATGAAACAGAATCAGCCCTCGCCCAGTTCGCGCATGACGGCATACAGCGCAGACTTGGCTTCGAAGCCGACGCCCGGGATATCCGGCAGCCCGACGTAGCCGCTCTCCACGCGGATGCCATCGGCAAAACCGCCGAATGGCTGGAACACGTCCGGGTACGATTCGTTGCCGCCCAAGTGCAGACCGGCGGCGATGTTCAACGACATCTGGTGACCACCATGCGGCACCACGCGGCGCGAAGACCAACCCAGCTCTTCCATCACTTTCAGGGTGCGCATGTACTCCACGAGCCCGTAGGACAACGCGCAGTCGAATTGCAGGTAGTCACGGTCCGGGCGCATGCCGCCGTGGCGCAACAGGTTGCGAGCGTCCTGGTGAGAGAACAGGTTTTCGCCGGTGGCCATCGGCAGTTCGTAGTGATTGGCCAGCTCGGCCTGGAGCGCATAATCCAGCGGGTCGCCGACTTCTTCGTACCAGAACAGGTTGTACTTCTTGATCGCTTCGGCGTACGCGATACCGGTCTGCAGATCGAAGCGGCCGTTGGCATCGACCGCCAGGCGCTGGCCGTCGCCCACCACTTCGAGCACCGCTTCGATGCGGCGGATATCTTCGTCCAGCGGCACTGCGCCGATCTTCATCTTGACCACGTCGTAGCCACGGTCCAGATAGCTCTGCATTTCGGCCTTGAGCTTGCTCTGGTCCTTGCCCGGGTAGTAATAACCACCCGCCGCATACACCCAGACTTTGTCATCGGCAACGCCGTTGCGATAACGGTCGGCAAGCAGGCGATACAGCGGCTTGCCTTCGATCTTCGCCACCGCATCCCACACCGCCATATCGATGGTGCCGACCGCTACTGAACGCTCGCCATGGCCGCCCGGTTTTTCGTTGGTCATCAGGGTTTTCCAGATGGCGAACGGATCGAGGTTATTGTTCTCGTGATCGATCAGGGTTTCCGGGTCGGCTTCAGTGATCCGCGCCAGAAAACGGTCGCGCATCAACGCGCCCTGGCCGTAGCGACCGTTGGAGTTGAAGCCGTAACCGATGACCGGTTTGCCGTCGCGAATCACGTCGGTAATGACCGCAACGACCGAGCAGGTCATCTTCGAAAAATCGATGTAGGCATTGGCGATCGGGGAAGCAATGGAGACGGTTTTTTCACGGATATCGACGATACGCATGACGGGTTCCTCTTGTTGTGGTGACCCAACGTTATGCTTTGCGACGACACCCGCCCAATGCTATTAATGCCGCGCCCTATGCACAGGAGGCATTGCCCTTGGAACTGGTTTGGCTTGAGGATTTTTCAGCACTGGCCGAGTACGGCAGCTTTGTCCGGGCCGCCGAAGCGCGCCATGTGACGCAGCCGGCGTTCAGTCGCCGAGTGCGCTCGCTGGAGAACTGGATGGGTGTGGAATTGTTCGTGCGCACCCCGCAAGGTGCGACGTTGACCGAGGCCGGCCGGCAGATTCTGCCCAGCGCCCAAGAAGCGGCCAGACGCCTTTACCGCATGCGCTCCGAGGCCCAGGAAGTGGCTGGCATGGCGGCGAAAACCTTGCAGTTCGCCGCCACTCATTCGCTGTCATTCACCTTCTTCCCACGCTGGTTGCGCAGCGCCGAAAGTGGCGCGCCGATCGATGCGGTTCGCCTGCATTCCGACAGCATGGCCGTGTGCGAACAGATGCTGATTCATGGCCAGGTGCAGTTCCTGCTATGCCATCGCCACCCCGACGTTCCGCCGTTACTGGCGCCGGATCAGTTCATTGGCAAGAAGGTTGGCGAGGACGTACTTGTGCCGCTGGCGAGTGCTTCAGCACAGTTCGGCACGTCGCCTGAAACCCTGCCCTATCTGGCCTACACCCACGAATCGGGCCTGGGCCGAATCGTCGCCCACAGGTTGCATGGCAAGGCTGATTATCTGCACTTGAAACCATTGTTCAGCAGCCACTTGGCCGCAGTGCTGATGTCGATGGCGCTGGAAAGCAAAGGCGTGGCCTGGCTGCCAAAAAGCCTGACCGAACAGGAAATGGCTGATGGGCGTCTGGTCAGGGCACTGGATGAAAGTTGGGATATTCCACTGGAAATACACCTGACTCGCCCGACGGCACCGATCAGCCCTTCGGCCGAGGAATTCTGGGCGAAGCTGGGCGGCTGACACCGCTAGCGATAACGGGCAGATGCTCAATACACCCGGTTCAACTGCGGTAGCTTCCATTTATCGGACAGCACATCTTCCCTGGGCTGATACAGGCGCAACAGCACATAAAAGCCGCCCTTGGGCGCCGGCAACCAGTTGGCTGCGTGCTCGCCTGTTGGCTTGTCATGCGAGATCGGAATGGTGATCGAGCCGTCTGCGGCGACCTTCAGGCCTTGGGTGTCGGTGCCGACCTTGTAGCGGTTGATCGGGTTGTCGACGAGCATTTTGTCGTTGGCGTCGTACATGGTGAGCGACCAGAAGGCGTCGACCGGCGGCGCTGAGGCCAGCTTGATTTCGTAGCGATGAGCCCCTGTGAGCGGCTGATTCTTGCTATCGGTGAAGCGGATCGGGTACATCGCTTCGCGTTCACCCTGGCCGCCGAGATAAGGCCCCGCCACCATCGCGCGCAATGGGTAGTTGTAGCCGAAGCTGTCGAGACCGGTCACCCAGTTCCAGCCGTTGCGGATCGACGAGGTGCTGGCCAGCGAGGCAATTGCCACATACGGCGCGACCTTCAAACCTTCTTCCAGGCCTTTGCGCGTGGCCGGATCGAGTTTTTCCGGCGAGAAGCCTTTGTCGGTCAGACCGATACGGGCGAACTGGGCGAACAACGCCGCGTCGGCCGGCTTCACCGGGTTATCCTTCAATGCCGCGGCCAGTTCCGTGAAGAAGCCCAGCGAATCGGCCGTCTGCGGTAATGCTGGCAGGGTCTGGGCGGCCGGTGCCTTGCCGCTCAGTGGCGCGACACTGAACTGCTTCTGCAACGCCAGAATCGGTGCAACGTCTTCGCCCTGCTTGACCTGCATGCGGCCCCATAACCAGATTTTTCCGGTCGAAACGTCAAGGCGCTTGGCATCCTTGGGCAACTCGCCTGTCCAGCCCGGCGGCACCAGCACAAACTTGCCGGCCTGGGTGCCCGTAGTGCGCCGCCCGACGTAGTGCTCCAGTTCCTGCCACATGTTGAACACATCGACCACGTAATAACGGTCCTGCGTATCAGGCACGCTGAGTACGTAGGGCTCGGTCAGGTCGAGCACGGCGCTCATGTAATAGGTGTCGTTGTTGGCGGTGGGCATGTCCTTGGCCGACGGTGAGGCCAAGGCTGTGGCCCAGCCGATCTGATTAAGACCGGCGCGATAACTGGTGGCGGGCTTGGGACTCGGAACGCTGGTGTACTCGCGCGCTACCCGTTCCATGCGCACCAGCGGATAACCCCAGTTGTAAGCCGAAATCGCCAGGCTATAGCCATCGGCGTGCATGCCTTTTTCGACAGCGTCGGGTGTTGCCGGCGTGCTCAGCAGCAAATCCGGTGCCGCGGCCTGCGCCGGCATCACTCCGCCCAGTGCAACACAGAGTGGCAGGGCACAAAACAGCAGCTTGCGAGGTGGGGTCATGATCAGAATCCTTTCACGGAGATCGACGTGCCGAAAACTGGCCGATTGACTGGAGGCGTGAAAGAACCGTAGGCACAGAGTCGGCAGCCGTCAAACTGATGCGCGGGAATATTCATGTGGGCGACAGCTGGATGGCCGGATCGAAAAGCCGCCCCGTTCAGAGGCGGCCGGGCCGGATCAAAACTCCAGCGAAGCGCCGTCCGACGGGATGTCCACCCGGCTCTCGATGCCGTGCTTTTGCAGATAGCTGCGCAGCTCAGCGCGGGTCAACGACATGTGGTTGATCGCGTCCATGTGCACGGCGACGATCTTCGCGTGTTTGCGTTGCTGGAGACACGAATTTGCCGGTTGAATGCATTGCCGGGGAAGCCGGGTTTGGCACGCCGCTGTCGTTGCGGCAGCAGTTTGCGGCGCACTTGGGGACGTCGCCTTCGGATTATCGAAAGATGTTTTGTCTTGGGGTGAAGCGCGAAGGCGGTGCACGGGCGTGACGAGCAATTTTTGGGGTCGACTTGATTCCGGCGGCGCGGCAGCCCCTCATCGGAACGCCGCCCGCCCAGACCTCTCCCGAGGGAGAGGGAGCCGATTCGGGTGCTGTTCTAGAACTGAGTTCGACTCGGTATTTCAGATCGACGTTTCTCTGCTAAACCACTCGGTCGGTCCCATCTCCCTCCGAGGAGAAGGAGAGAGCCGATTTGGGTGCTGTTCAAAACCTGAGTTCGACCCGGTATTGCAGGTCGGCGAATTTCTACTAAACACCTCGGTCAGTCCCCTCTCCCTCCGGGAGAGGGCTAGGGTGAGGGGCTTTTGGCCTTTGACTCGATTTATGCGACCGTGAGCCCCGTCCATAGCTCCGAAACCGCCCACAGTCGCTCAGCCAGCGCAGCATCCGCCGCCCATTTCGCAACACCCTTGCGGCCTGCTTCCGGTTCATTGATCGGCGCAACATTGCAGTCTTCGCAATACACGCCGCCCAAATCCGCAAGCAATGCACTGGTCGCGCACCACAACCCCGTCGCCGCGCCTTGCTCGACAGTTTTCAGTCCATTGTGCGCATCCAGCCGTGGCCGGCCCTGCTCATCCAGCGCGTCGAATGCGGCAAGCTCCGCTGTGCTGAGGTGCCGTGCCAGATCCGTCAGAATCTGCCCCGGATGCAATGAAAATGCGCGAACACCTTGGCTACGCCCACGCTGATCGAGTGCGATGGCAAACAAGGCGTTGGCGGTTTTCGACTGGCCATAGGCGACCCATTTGTCATACGGCCGTTGCAGGAAATCGATGTCATCAAAGTCGACTCCGGCAATCTGATGCCCGCGCGAGGACACCGACAGCACCCGCGCCTGGCCAGCCTTGACCAGCGCGGGCCAGAGGCCGCAGATCAGGCGGTAATGACCGAGATGGTTGGTCGCGAACTGGCTCTCATGGCCATCGGCATCGCGCAGCAACGGCGCGGCCATGATTCCGGCGCAGTTGATCAGCAAGGACACTGGCTGACCCGCGCTGACCACGCTGTGGCTGAACGCCGCCACCGACTCGGCCTGCATGAGGTCCATGGGCATCACGCGGACACCGTCCACTCCAGCCAATGCAGCCTCAGCTCGCGCGGTATCTCTGGCCGGCACGATAATTTGCGCCCCTGCCGCCGCGAGGCTTTTTACCGTCAGCAGACCGAGGCCGGAATAGCCGCCGGTGACCACAGCGAGCTGCCCGCGCAGATCGATGCCGGCCATGACTTCAGCCGCTGTGCTGGCGGCGTTGAACGGTGATTGCACAGGTTGTTGAAGCGTGGCCATGGGCGTAATCCTGAGTGAGCTATCGAAGGCCTTCATTCTTGGCTAAGCTCTCGGGACGAACCAGTCTGATAAATCCAGGTTTCTGTCGTGATCATCCAAAATCCTGCTGGCGACCCACTCTCTGCCGTATTGGCACTCTCGGAACTGCGCGCAGCCTGCTCGGTTCGCTTGCAAGCGGGCGGTGTCTGGGCGCTGCGTTTCCAACCCATCGAACTGAAATTCAACGTGGTGCGACGAGGCGAATGCTGGCTGCGCATGCAAGGCATGCCGGCGCGCCTGTTGCAGGCCGGCGACTGTTTTGTGGTGTCGCGCACGCCGTTCATTCTGGCCAGCGGCGCCGACGTCGAGGCGGTGAATGCAGCGGAGGTTTTCGCCCATGACGAAGCCTCGGCAACGTTCGGTGTCGGCGAGGAAGTCGAGTTGCTGGGCGGCAGCGTGTCGCTGTCGGGACCCGGCGCAACCGAACTGCTCAACGTGCTGCCGACCTCGCTGATCATTCGTGCCGAAACCGCAGGCGCCTCGTCGTTCGGCTGGCTGCTGGATGAACTGGGGCGCGAGTGGCCGTCGCATCAGCCTGGCTCGCAGGCGATGTGCAACGACCTGCTGCGGCTGATCTTCATCCATGCGCTGCGCCATCACATCAACAGCGCGGATGCCGAACAACTGGCGTGGCTGGGTGGACTGCGGGAACCGGCGATTGCCGGCGTGTTGCGCGCCATTCACGCTGCTCCGCAGATGCCTTGGCGACTGACGCAAATGGCCGAGATTGCCTGCATGTCGCGATCGGGTTTCGCGGTGTTATTCAAAACTTGCATGGGTGTAGCGCCGGTCGAGTACGCCACGCGCTGGCGGATGCGCGTGGCCGCGTTCCGCTTGCGCAATGGCCGGGACAATGTGGCCACTGTCGCCGCGTCACTGGGCTATCTGTCCGACGCGGCGTTTGGCGCTGCCTTCCGCCGCGTGCACGGAATATCGCCGGGGCAATACCGGCGCGATTCACTCTTATAGTCCGGTGATCAAGGTTATGATCGCGACAACCGCCGCCAAGGACATCCGCCTATGCCTGCCATGAAAACCCGCCCCACCCCCGCGCCATTGCTCAAGCCAGGCGAAACCGTGGTGCTGTTCGACGGTGTGTGCAAACTGTGCAACGGCTGGGCGCGTTTTCTGATTCGGTATGACCGTCAGCGCCGCGTGCGGCTGGCGACCGTGCAATCGCCCGAGGGCCAGGCCTTGCTGGCGTGGGCCGGTTTGCCGCTGGACGAGTTCGACACCATGGCGGTGATCCGCGACCGCAATTATTGGGAACGCTCGGATGCGTTTCTCGAAGTGGTCGGGCAACTGCCAGGGCGCTGGCAGCCGCTGAAACTGCTGCGGATCTTCCCGCGTCGTCTGCGCGACTGGGCTTACGATCGCATCGCGCTGAATCGGTATCGGCTGTTCGGCAAGTACGACACTTGTCTGCTGCCGACTGCGGATCACGAAAGCCGTTTTCTAAAGGCCCACGGCTGACCCGATCAGTTGCAGCGGCGTCATCTTCGTCACCATCATCAGCACGATGACAAACATCCCGGCGAACCCGACGACGCCCATCCAGAACCACCAGCGGTACGTGCTCGCGTAGCGATCATCCAGAGGCAGGCTACCTTCGCCCGCGCTCAGCGCCATGCTCTGCAAACGCTTTTGCAACACCAGCACCGGCAGCCACAACGCGCCGACACAGAAGAAAATGATCAGCGAAGTCAGCAGCCATTCGGTGCTCATCGAAAGCCCCGAGAGCCGCATCAGCAGATAGCCGGTAATGACCTGCACAAACCCGGCCGGCGTGGTGATCCACGTATCAAAGCGCACCACCATTCGTGCGACATGGGCGATCACTTGCGGGTTGCCGCTGCGGCTGGCGGCGATCAGGTAGAGGTAGGAACCCATGCCGAAACCGAAGAGGAAAATCGCCGCGATTACATGCAGGTACTTCAGGCACAGATAGACCATCTCAACGCTGCCCATCGGAGAATTGAACCGACAGGCTCAAGTTGGCCGGATCGTTGATCGCCGCCAGATATTCATCGACGCTGATTTCGCCAACACACGGCCGCGCGCCAGGTTGCGGTGCATAACCCCGCGCCATTTTGGTTGCGAGGGCGACGGCGGCGCAGCTGGGGATTTCCGGGCCTTTGTCATTCAGTGCGGTGAGTTGCGCGGTCATGCTCAGCGGCTGGTCGTCAACTCCAATGCCTTGAACATCGATGTACATCGCGCTTTTGCCATCACCGAAGCGTTCGAACCACGTGCCCAGTCGATGCAGACGCGCCGCCCAGCGCACATGATCGCGCACCAGACCGAAGCGCAAGGCTTGCGCCAGCAAGGCGTTGGCGACACCGCCGAGCTTCAGGCCGGCGCCAGCCTTGAAGCGCAGCGTCTGTGCGCCATAGCGGCGAGCGAAAATATCCATGTCCGGCACATCGACATTGGCCAGCACCCGCTTGCCCAGTTGCGGCATGCTGCGCAGGGTCAGGTCGAGCCAGCCCAATACTTCGTGAACCTGGCCGTTTTTCAATTGTTTGATCGGTTTGCCTGCGTAGGCGAGCACGCCCTCGACTGTGGACAGCCCAGGCATCTTCGCCGAGGAAGAAATGCCATGCTCGATCGAGTCGATTCGCGCAAAACGTGAGCGCTGCTGATCGATGATCGCCGAAGACAAGGTCGGCACCGAACTGCAACCGCTGAGCACGGCCACACCAGCCTCCCTGGCGCGGGCGTCGAGCACATCAATGCCGTTGACGAAGGTGCGGCAGTCAGCCAGATCGCAGTAATTGACCCCGGCATCGATGCAGCTTTCAGCAACTGCGTAGGATTGCCCCTGAAACGGCCCGCCGGTGTGCACCACCAACTGAATATTCAACTCTCGCAACGCCGCTTGAAAACCTGCGCCCATCGCATCACCGCACCAGCCTTCGCAAGCTCGGCCCGACTGCGCTTGCAGCTCAGCGACCTGGCGTTGCAACTTGCGCGCATCGCGGCCCGACAGCAGCAGCTCAATCTCTGGCATCTGCGCCAGATGCCGACAAACGATACTGCCGAAATTGCCATAACCACCGACGACCATCACCCTGAATGCCATTGCCCTGTCCCTGTTCCAGCCTAAACGTGTGGCGCAGAGGATATAGGGCGCAGCGGCGACCAGACATTTATTTTGCAACCGGGTATCACCGCGTCCGCTCGTCCCAGGCAAAAAGAATGAACCCAACGCACCTCTCGCCGCCTAACGCACAGACCATCAGGAGTTAAGCCTATGCAAATCGAAACCGTGTGGATCGTATTGGCGGTCATTCTCGTGCTGATCGAGCTTTGGGCCATCAACCGGGTGCGCAAAAGCGAGGGGAAATCGAGCAATAAAGGCGTGTGGATCGTGCTGATCGTGTTCGTGCCGCTGTTCGGCCTGATCGCCTGGGCGTTGGCGGGGCCCAAGCATATCGGTCGCGGCTCGCCTTCCCAGGCCAGCCGCTAAGCAAGGACGCAGGCCCGTCTCAAGCATCACCCGCAGCCCGGCTTTTGCCGGGCTTGTTATATGCAATGCCCGCCACGCGGATTTCTTGCAGGCTGCACGAAAGCATTGTGCCTGCTTCGATGCCAGCCCTTGATTTAGACGGATTGCGCTCGATCAGCGAGTTGGCATGAGTCCTGCGATAGCCTCTTCCTGAATACACAGCAGCGCGAAAAAAAGAACGCTGTGTTCAATCCGTGAAAAGCAGAGGCCTCAAAAATGAATGCTATCGACCTTCTCAAAGCCGACCATGAAAAAGTCAAAGCCATCCTCAGCCAACTGAGTGAGTCCACCGACCGCGCGCTGAAAAAACGCGTCGAGTTGCTGGGCAAACTGGAAATGGAAATCACCATCCACACCCGCCTCGAAGAAGAGATTCTCTATCCTGCGTTCAAGGAAGCCGGCAGCAAGGAAGAAGACATCATGTATTACGAAGCCAAGGAAGAGCACCGCACCGTGGATTCGCTGGTACTGCCTGATCTGAAAGAAACCGATCCAGGCACCCCGGAATTTGCTGGTCGGGTCAAAGTGGTCAAGGAACTGCTGGAGCACCACATCGAAGAGGAAGAACAGGAAATGTTCCCGAAAGCGCAGAAGCTTCTGGGCAAGGCAAAACTCGAGGAATTGGGCGCACAGATGGAAGCCATGAAAGCCAGTCACAAAAAGGAAATGGCGGCCAACAAGATCGCCGCGTAAAGTGCTGAAGATACCGAGGCCCGGCAGCGATGCCGGGCTTTTTTGTGCGCCCAAATTGGCACTCGCTCTCACATTGGATATTTGGGCGTTCGGGAGTTTCTGAGCAAGCCACGAAACCTGTGGGAGCGAGCCTGCTGGCGAAGGCGTCAGGTCAACCAGATCATCCATGACTGACACTGCGCTTTCGCGAGCAGGCTCGCTCCCACGGGGTCAGTGTCGGTCTTGATGCAGGTTGTGCTCAAACCGCCCAAGGTGGCCCGGTCTCGAATTTCGCTTCGATCCACTCCTTGAACGCCACCACCGCCGCCGCTGGAAACCGCGACGACGATCTGACCAGATAAACGCCGCCCGCCGAATCCAGATGCCAGTCGGGCAGCACGCGAATCAGCCGCCCTGCCGCCAGATCGCGGCTCATCAGCCAGTCGCCGGCACCGAGTATGCCGGCGTCGGCGCGGGCGGCGGCGAGCAGGGATTCGCTGTCGCTGGCGGTCAGGTTGCCGTGTGGCGTAATGGTCTGCACTTCGTTGCCGCGATGCAGTCGCCACAGCGGGAACGACGCCAGCCCGCTGAAGCGCAGGCAATTGTGTTGCAGCAGATCCTGCGCGGTTTGCGGCATGCCGTGGGCCTCGATGTAGGCCGGCGATGCGCAGAGAATCCGACGATGGTCACTGAGCTTTTTTGCAATCAGGCGATTGTCCTCAAGCTCGCCGATGCGAATAGCCGCGTCGAAGCCCTGCTCGATGATGTCGACCAGGCCTTCGCTGTAATCGGCGACCAGCGAGACCTGCGGGTGAGCCTTGAGAAATTCCGGCAGCAGCGGCCCCAGCCATAACCGCCCCATCGCCGCCGGCAAGGCCAGGCGCAGGGTGCCGCGTACTTCGCTGGCAACCTGCACCGCTTGCTGCTGCGCTTCGTTCATCAACTCGACGGCCGCGCGCAGGCGCTGTTCGAGTTGCAGGCCAGCCTCGGTGATACGCACGTGTCGCGTCGAGCGCTCCACCAGCCGCACGCCGAGTCGCTTCTCCATCGCCGCAAGGCGCTTGGAAACGATGGTCGGATGGCGCTGCAACAAACGCCCCGCCGCGACAAACGAGCCTTGCGCGGCGACGGCCAGGAAAGCAGCGATTTCATCGCTGTGCGGGTTGCTCAGAACATCCAGATTCATGGTTTTAAAATGATCGCCCCTGATGATCGGCCCGATTCAAGATCGGCGTGCGCTTGTGCCGCGTCAGCCAATGAATAACGCGCGCGAATTTGCGGCGTGATGATACCGGCGGCAACAGCGGCCAGCACATCTTGCGCGCGCTCCTGATATTCAGCTGTCGTGGCGGTGTGCGCGGCCAGCGACGGACGGGTCAGGAACAGCGAGCCCTTGGCGTTCAGCGTGGCCATTTCCACCGCTGCCGGCGCGCCGGTCTGCGCGCCGAACGAGACCATCAATCCGCGTGGGCGCAAGCTGTCCAGCGAGGCCTGAAAAGACACCCGACCAATCGGGTCATACACCACATCGACCTTGCGCCCCTCGGTGATACGCACCACATCGGCGGCGAGAGTCTCGGCATCGAACACCAGTACTTCGTCACAACCGGACGCGCGAGCCTTGTCGACACTGGCCTGCTTCGACACCACACCGATCACCGTTGCGCCAAGGTGTTTGGCCCATGGCACCATGATTTCCCCCAGGCCTCCCGCGACGCCGTAAACGAGCATTGTCGTGCCCGGCCCGACCGGATAAGTCGCCTTCAGCAGATACTGCGCGGTGATGCCTTTGAACAACACCGCCGCCGCGTCTTCGAACGTCAACTCTTCGGGAATCTTCACCAGCCGCTCTGCCGGAAACAACCGCGCCGAGGCGTAACCGCCCAAGGGGCCAGTGGCGTAAGCGACCCGATCACCGACGCGCACATTGCTCACACCGGCACCGACCGCCGCCACTCGACCCGCGCCTTCCAGCCCCAGCCCCGACGGCAACGCCACTGGTACCGCACCTTTGCGCTGGCTGACATCGAGGTAATTGACGCCCACCGCCGCTTGCTCCAGCCAGACCTCGCCGGACCCGGGGGCCTGTTCGCTGACAGTGCGCAATTGCAGGACATCCGGTGCGCCCGTTGCGGTGAAGCGGATTGCGTTGGCCATGGTCATCTCCATTCATTCGTTAAGCGTTGAGCTCAGTCTGAAAGCGCAGCAATCAACGAACAACCCAGCCTGAATGCAGTTCATTGCTGCAAAGGCTGCAGCAATACACACATAAAAAAGGAGCGGCACATGCTGCCGCTCCTCTTTCAACAATCAATCGAACGCGCCGTTGAGCACCTCGTAGATCAGCCCGGTGGCCAGCGCAACGAGAATGAGGTCAGTGCCCGCCTGTCGCCATTCGTAGCCGTCATAACGAGGCAAATGGCCGAGCATGCGCCCGTCCAGCTTCTTGGCGATACCCGGGGGCAACGGTTTGCCCCGCGCCAGATTCTTTTGAATACCCGGCGGCAGCGGCGGCCCCGGATTCCAGTATTGGCCGCGATAACCATCGATGATGCCGAGAATATTGCCGCGATCGAAACTCGGGCCGCCACCATTGCCAGAGTGTTGCTGGCCCTTGTTGCCATTGCCTTGGCCGCCCCCGCCCTGTTTACCGTGATCCTGCATGTTTTGCGGTTTGCCCTTGCCGTTGCCCTGGCCGCCCTGACCACCCTGCCCCTTGCCATTGCCGGGGTCAGCCAGTGCCGTCGTGCTGCCGATTACCAGCGCGAGGCAAGACAACGCGGTAATCAATCTGCGAGCTTTTCTCATGTGCGATTCCTTCGGTTGGGGGATGCTCTAGAGTATGGGCGAATGTGCTCAGCTTAGTGGATTTCTTCTTGCTGACCACTCGGCCTTGCGTCAGGATTCCCACCCTCTCCACCCCTGATCGAAAAATCATGAATCGTCAAAAGAAGCTGCAGCAGTTGTTCAAGGAAAAGGCCAAAAAGGCCAATGCCAAACTGGCGCCGAAAAAGACCAAATACATCTGCAAGGCCGACCGCCTGAAGCTGGAAGCCGAAGCGGCGCAGGCCTCGGCCGAAAACACCGAGAGCTGATTCAGGCTGTCTGCCGCGACGTCAGCCAGGTCATCAGCGCCGCCAGCACCAGCAATGCCGCGCTGGCGAAAAACGTCAGCCGATAACCGCTGCCGTCGAACAGCAGACCACCGATGGTAGAACCCGAGGCAATCGACAACTGCACCACCGCCACCATCAGCCCACCGCCGGCTTCGGCATCGTCGGGCAGCGTGCGCGCCAGCCACGACCACCAGCCTACCGGCGCTGCCGTGGCGATCAGTCCCCACAAGCCCAGCAACACGAACACTGCTAGCACTGAACTGCCCAGCCCGATCAGCGCGACAGCAATCACCGCCATCAGCAGCGGAATGGCGATCACGACTCTGTACAGACCTGACTTCAGCACCGACCCGATGATCACAGTGCCGATAAACCCGGCCACACCAATGACCAGCAGGATGATCGACAGCATCGAAACGTCGACCCGGGTCACGGTCTCCAGAAACGGTCGCAGGTAGGTGAACAGAACAAACTGGCCCATGAAGAACAGACCTGCGCCGAGCATGCCGAACGCCACGCGGCGGCTTTTGAACAACGCAAAAACATTGGCTGCGCTGGCTTTGCGCGGCGCGGCCGGGAGTGCGGGCAAGCTGATCCACTGCCAAAGCAGCGCAATCAGCGCCACCGGTATCAGGCAGAAAAACGCCCCGCGCCAGCCAATCACGCTGCCCAGATAACTGCCCAGCGGCGCAGCCACGACGGTCGCCAAGGCATTGCCGCCGTTAAAAATTGCCAATGCCTTGGGCACGCTGGCGGACGGCACCAGACGCATGGCCAACGCCGCTGACATCGACCAGAAGCCGCCAATCACCACACCGATCAATGCGCGGCCAATCATGTACACCGTGTAATTGGGCGCCAGGCCGACCACCAGCCCGGACGCACACATCAGCGCGGTCAACAGCAGCAACAGGCGCTTGCGATCCATCGAGCCGGCGAGCCTGCTGATCGTCAGGCTGGTCAGCACCGCGAACGCGCCGGAGATGGCAATGCCATAGCCGGCCAGGCCTTCGCTGATGTGCAAGTCCGTGGCCATTGGCGTGAGCAGACTGACCGGCATGAACTCGGAAGCGATCAGCGCGAAGACGCACAGGGTCATAGCGAACACGCCGCTCCAGTACGCCGGTTGCTCGCCGTCAGTGGACGCTTCCATGGCCTGGGCTGTCGGGGTGTCGATTACTTGAGCCGTCATGCGAAAACCTGTCTTGAAGAAGAAATCATCGAGGCACTTCTGCCCCGTTACTCAGGCTGCAAAGCTTGACGGATCGGGCTTAACTTGATTAGTAGCGGTAATCTTCATGTGCTTTTGAGAAAAATTCAGCAATGAGCAACGCCAAAGTCAACGACCTGCAGGCCTTTCTGGCGGTGGCCCAAGAGCAAAGCTTCACCAAGGCTGCCGCCCGCCTCGGCGTCACGCCGTCTGCGCTGAGCCATACGGTGCGCGCGCTGGAGCAACGTCTGGGTATCCGCTTGCTCGCTCGTACGACGCGCAATGTCTCGCCGACCGAGGCTGGCGAACGCTTGATGCACTCAATTGCGCCGCTGTTCGAGCAGATCAGCGCCGAGCTCGAAGCCCTTGGTGAATTGCGCGACAAGCCCAGCGGCACGATCCGCGTTTCCTGCACGGACGATCAGATCGAATTGTGCATCCGGCCGATGCTTGCGCAGTTTTTGCAGGACTACCCGGACATCACCCTGGAGTTTTACGTCGATTACGGATTTACCAATGTGGTCAAGGAACGCTTCGATGCAGGGATCCGTCTCGGTGAATCGATCAGCAAAGACATGATCGCCGTGCGCATCGGCCCGGACTGGCGCCTGGCCGTGGTCGCCTCGCCCGAGTACTTCGCTCGTCACCCGGCACCCGCCACGCCGCATCAGTTGATGGAGCACACCTGCATCAACATCCGCCACCAACCGGCCGGCGCGATCTACGCCTGGGAGTTTGCGCACAAGGGTCAGGATTTCAGCGTGAAGGTCGATGGGCAACTGGTGTTCAACAGCATCATGCATGTGCTCAACGCCGCCGTGGACGGCATCGGCGTGGCCTACGTGCCCGAGCAATTGGTCGCGCCGTATCTGGCCGACGGGCGATTGGTGGAAGTGCTGGAAGAATGGTGCCCGACGTTTCAGGGCTATCACCTCTATTACCCCAACAGGCGCCAGAGCTCGGCAGCGTTTGCAGCGTTTGTCGAAGCGCTGAAATACAACCGCTGACATCACAAATCATCTGAGCAAAACGCCGATACCTGTGGGAGCGAGCCTGCTCGCGAAGGCGCCAGATCAGATACATCCACGTTGGATGACACACCGATTTCGCGAGCAAGCTCGCTCCCACAATGGTCCGGGGCAGATCTACAATCTTTGTCGCACCTCAAACCCCATGTGGGAGCGGGCTTGCCCGCGAAGGCGCCGGCACATTCAAAATCATCATCGCCTGTCATACCGCTTTCGCGAGCAGGCTCGCTCCCACAGTGATCCGGGGCAAATCTACGATCTTTGTCGCACCCCAAATCCCCTGTGGGAGCGGGCTTGCCCGCGAAGGCGTCGGCACATTCAACATCATCATCGCCTGTCACACCGCTTTCG
>NZ_RCOC01000088.1:161050-194118 GCF_004307515.1 Pseudomonas sp. Sample_14
CAACCCAAATCTCTGTGGGAGCGGACTAGCCCGCGAAGGCGTCGGCACATTCAACATCATCATCGCCTGTCACACCGCTTTCGCGAGCAGGCTCGCTCCCACAATGGTCCGGGGCAAGGCCACAATCTTCAGCCCAACCCAAATCTCTGTGGGAGCGGACTAGCCCGCGAAGGCGTCGGCACATTCAACCTCATCATCGCCTGTCACACCGCTATCGCGAGCAAGCTCGCTCCCACAATGGTCCGGGCAAGGCCGCAATCTTCAGCGCAACCAAAATCCCTGCTCGCGAAGGCGCCGGCACAGTCAACATCATCATCGCCTGACACTGCGCTTTCGCGAGCAAGCTCGCTCCCACAGGGAATGCAGGTGAATCAGAAGGCTTCAACCCATCTGAATTTTCCCGCCAACCTGCCCCCTAAATCCTGAGCGGTCGATACACGTCCGCCGATACAAGGAGGGTCAGTACGCATGTCGGATAACCAAACGCCTTTGCCGCGCAACTCAGAGGAATCTACCCAAACACTATTGAGCCGCTTGCTCATGGCGCGCGGCCCCGGCGGTCAGGAGGACGAGGTCCGGGCGATCTGCCTGGAAGAACTGCGGCGCCATTGCGACGAGGTCTGGACCGATCGGGCCGGCAATGTCATCGGCCTGCTCAAGGGTCACGAACCCGATCCGGACGGCAAGCACGCTGTGCGCATCATGGGCCACATGGATGAGATCGCCATGCTGGTCAAACGCGTCGAGCCGGACGGTACGTTGCGGGTGGTTGCCCTCGGCGGTGCGAATCCGGTGAATTTCGGTGTGTGTCCGGTGGATATTCTCGGCGATGCGCAAACCCTGCCCGGCGTGCTCTCATTCGGCTCGATGCACGCCACCACAGGCTCGCCGCAGGGCCAGGATGTGATGAGCGGCGCGGTGGAGTGGAAAGACGTGCACATCATCACCCGCCACGACCCGCAAACCTTGCAAGACATGGGCGTGCGTCCCGGCACCCGCGTTGTGCTCAGCCAGCATTGGCGCACGCCGTTCCGGGTGGGTGACGCCACCGCTGCGCATTTTCTCGATGACCGCGCGCCCGTCGTCGCCATGCTCCAGGCAGCCGAGCAACTCAAGCGCAGCCCGACCGAATTGGCGCACGACACCTACTTTGTCTTCACCACCCTCGAGGAAGAAAGCAACGCCGGCGCAATGTACGCCGCTGCGCACCTGCCCGGCGACACCACAATCGCGGTGGAAGTCGGCCCGGTGATGAGCGAGTACGCAACGCGATTGAGCGTCGACCCGATCATCGATACCGGCGACCAGAAAGGCTATTACTCGCGCGGCGTGGTCATGGCCTTGGCCGACGCAGCCAAGCGTTGCGGCTTCGATCCACAGTTCGCCCTGCTGGTGGATTTCGCCTCCGACGCCAGCGCGGTGATGAGCTCAGGCATCAGCGCCCAGGCCGGCTGCATCGCAATCCCGACCGAGAATACCCACGGGTTTGAACTGGTCGTGGATGGCGCGATTGAAGCGTGCGCGCAGACGTTGGTCGAATATTTGAAAGGCCTGCAGAATGAGGTATCGACCTGACCCGCAGTCCAATAAAAAGGGAGGCCCATTGCAGGCCTCCCTTGTTTTTCACCATCAAGAAGTACCCAACCCCTGTGACAAATCGGAAGACGAAGGCCGCGCCGTTTCCGGCTTGGTCTCCACTTCGGTTTGTTCAGTGGTCCGAGTCACCGTGTCACGCACGGCTTCATACCCTTCCTGAGCTTTCTGCTTGGCTTTGTCGACCATGCCCGCGCTTGTGCGGCCCATGTAGCGCTGCTCAGTGGACGTAGTCGGCAATGCCGCGCCGAGCAATGCACCGAGCGCAACCCCGGCGGCAGCCACCATCAGTGGTTGCTCCTTGAGCAGGTGGCTGAATTGCTGGCCGAGCACTTGCGAATTACGCGACAGTCGATCACTGGCGTCATGCATCGCATGGGTCAGATTTTCCTTCGCCGCACCGACGTTTTCCCCGAGGTGGCTGGCCTTGCCTTTCAGCGACTGGTAGCCGTCCTTCAGCGAGTCAGTAGTCGAGTGCAAATGCGCGCGGGCGCTGTCGATGCCGTCGGCCAAACCGTCGGCCCACTCGCCGGCCTTGTCCTGATCCGGCCCGCTGCGATAGGTCGGTTGCGGCACTGGCGGGCGATTCTGGCTGATCATCAGCCAGAGCAGTCCCACCGAAGTCAGCACCGCCGGCACCGGGTTATTGCGCACGCTGGTGCCGAGATTGGTGAAGAACGTCGAGCCGTTGCTCTGCATCATCCCCCAGGCCTGATCGATCATTTGCCCGGGAGTGAATTTGCTCTCGAGTTGATCGACGATGTTGCCGATGCTCGCGCGTTGCGCATCGATTTCGCGCTCGATCTGCTCCGGGCTTTTTTCCGCTTCGATATCCAGTTCGCTTTTCATGAGACTTTCCTCCGCAGCGCTTCCTGATCCTTGTTCAAGGCGTCGAGGGTGCGATCAGGTTTGAAGTGAGATGGCTCGAATTGCTTCTTCCCGGATTGCAGCATGGCGAAGCCAATGATCATCACCACCACGCCGACGATCAGCGCGGCCAGCCATGGCGCCATGAACATACTCAGGCCGTACACCGCCGACATCAGCAGAATAATAAAGCCGGCGAGGAACACGATCGCACCACCAGCAACCGCACCGATGCCCGCCTTCAGCGTGCTGAGGCTGTTCTGCAGTTCGGCTTTTGCCAATGCCAGTTCCTTGGTGAACAACGCTGGCACCTCTCGGGACAGTTGTCGCAACAGACCGACCACCGAAGCGTCATCCGTTTGGCCGAGGGGCCTTGCCCCGCTCAGATCAGATTCATCTCTGTTCATCACAGTTCTCCTTTGGCGTCGGGTGCGTGCGGTACGGAAGCCGCGGCAAAATCAGCGGGGTGATCGCTGTCACTGGGCGAGGTCGGGGTGATGCCGGTGGCCAGTCCCGGATTGGCGTGGGCCGATGACGGTACTGACGATTCATAGGGTCGCTGCGCACCGTAATCGGCTGGCGGTGGCGTCGATGTCGTGCCCGCCGCCGGATCGTGCTCGGCGCTGACCGTCGCTGCTGCGGCCGTGCCGGCTTTGAGAAACCGCGACAGGCCGAAACCGATGGCGATGCTGCCGGCGATGAATAGCCCCGGATTGCTGCGCGCCAGATCCGCCGCATCGTGCAGCAACTGCTCGGCACTCTTGCCGCGCAGGTTGCCCGCCAGCCCGGTCATGGAATCCGCCATGTCCGTCAGGTAGTCGGACATGCCCAGCGTGTCCTTGTCCTGCAACTCCGAGACGAAGCTCTTTGCGCCTTGGGCCAGTGCTTCTATCTGTTCGGCCGCGGTGTCGCGGTACTGTCCGAATTGCGCGTCGGCCTGTTGCCGCGCGCCGCCAATTGCTTCGTTGACGTCGTCCTTCAAATGTTCAAAACCCTGTCCAGGCTTGCTGTTCGGATCACCTGATTCAAAGCCTGCCCTGCTGTCTTGAGTATTCATGTGGCCCCTCGCGTTCTGACTTGAAAACGGAAAAACGGAGCTACACGGCAACATTGCCTCGAGCCCCCACATAGAAGATGACGGAGCAGCTTGCGCGAGAGTTCAAAGAGGTTGATGAGTGTGCGACATCAGGTCTGGATCAGCGACGAAAGGTTGCGCTTGGCACGATTGCGTTGAGCTTCTGCGCCTGGCTGCGGTCAAGACAAGGCACAAGCATTTATCTGCAACACGACGCTGAAACCCGCAACAACGCCGATAGATGGCAGAATCCCCACACCCTGATCACTTCGGAGACCGCAATGCTTCGCCTGTTTGAAGAAAGGCTCGACCCCTTCCCGCCCGACGAGGCGCCGCCACCGCCAGTCGGCCTGATGCGCTTCTTGTGGGCCTGCACCCGGGGGGCGCGCGGTTACATCCTGGCCTTCGCCCTGCTCAGCGCCAGCGTGTCGATCTACGAGGCGTGGCTGTTTTCTTTCCTTGGGCAAGTGGTGGATCTGCTCTCGACCTGGCAATCCGGCGGCGCCGCCGGTGATGAGGAAAGCCGCGTGTTGTGGGGCATCGGCATCGTGCTGGTAGTCAGCATTGGTCTGGTGGCGCTGCGCACGATGGTCCAGCATCAGATCCTCGCGATCAATCTGCCGCTGCGCCTGCGCTGGGACTTTCACCGGTTGATGCTGCGGCAAAGTCTGTCGTTCTTCTCCGACGAGTTCTCCGGCCGGGTGACGACCAAGGTCATGCAGACTGCGTTGTCGGTGCGCGAGGTGCTGTTCACCCTGATCGAAATCCTCCCCGGCATTGGCGTGTACTTCATCGCGATCATTGCGCTGGCCGGTGGCTTTGCGCTGAAGCTGATGCTGCCGTTTCTGGCGTGGATCGTTCTGTTCGGGCTGGCGATGGTGTATTTCGTCCCGCGTCTGGGCAAGGTCGGCCAGGAACAGGCCGATGCGCGCTCGTCGATGACCGGGCGGATTGCCGATGCCTACACCAACATCACCACGGTCAAACTGTTCTCGCACTCCAAGCGTGAAGCGCACTTTGCCCGTGCAGCGATGGAAGATTTCAAGCTCACCGGATTTCGCCAGATGCGGCTGGTCAGTCAGTTCGAAATCGTCAATCAGGCGCTGGTGGTGGCGTTGATTCTCGGTGCCGGTGGTTACGCGTTGTGGCTGTGGCATCAGGGCGAAGTCGGCACCGGCGCTGTTGCGGCGATCACCGCCATGGCGTTGCGCATCAATGGCATGTCGCACTGGATCATGTGGCAGATGACTTCGCTGTTCGAAAACATCGGCACCGTGCAGGACGGCATGGCCACCCTGACCAGCGGCCCGAAAGTCCAGGACGCGCCGGATGCCAAAGTGCTTGAGCCTGCCGGCGGCGAAGTGGTTTTCGACAATGTCAGCTTCAACTACAACGGCGAACGCCAAGTGCTCGACGGCTTGACCCTGCATATTCGCCCCGGCGAAAAAATCGGCCTGGTCGGCCGCTCCGGTGCTGGCAAGTCGACGCTGATCAACCTTCTGCTGCGCTTCTATGACGTTGATCGCGGCGAAATCCGCATCGATGGGCAGAACATCGCCGAGGTCACCCAGGACAGTCTGCGTAGCGTGATCGGCATGGTCACCCAGGACACGTCGCTGTTGCACCGTTCGATCCGCGACAACATTGCCTACGGACGCCCGGACGCCACCGACGAAGACATCCATCGCGCGGCAGTGAACGCCCAGGCCGATGGTTTCATCAGCCAGTTGAGCGACAAGCAGGGCCACAGCGGCTACGACACGCTGGTCGGCGAACGCGGTATCAAGCTTTCGGGCGGGCAGCGCCAACGCATCGCCATCGCCCGGGTGATGCTGAAGAACGCACCGATCCTGCTGCTCGACGAAGCCACCAGCGCACTGGACTCGGAAGTCGAAGTCGCGATCCAGGAAAGCCTCGATGAAATGATGCAGGGCAAAACCGTGATCGCCATCGCCCACCGCTTGTCGACCATTGCGGCGATGGACCGGCTGATCGTCATGGACGAAGGCCGCATCATCGAACAAGGCACCCACGCGCAATTGCTCGAGAAGAACGGCACCTATGCGCGGCTGTGGCAGCACCAGAGCGGCGGGTTCCTCGGTGAGGACCGCGGTTTGGTTGAGGTGATGGAGGAGTGATCAGGCTGGAGGGCCGGGGCCGGCCCTCCATCGATTGGCCTAGATGGTGACGGGGCTTTCAGCATCAATCGGAAGCTTTACGCGAAACACGGTTCCGCCGTTCCGGTCAGAGCTGACCTCGATCGACCCGGCATGCGAGGCGACGATTTCCGAGGCGATAAACAGGCCCAGCCCGAGGCCAGCGACGGGCCCGTGATCAACTACGGAGCGCTGCGAGAAGCGCCCCATAGGATTGAAGATGAACGGCAACACGTCTTCTGGAATCGGCTCGCCGCCGTTGTGCACCGTGAACACCGCGCAATCCTCCCGAGCTTCCAGTGCAACCGTAACCGGAAACTGATTATCGCCGTGGGTCACCGCATTACTGATGATGTTGGAAAACACCTGTTCCATCCTGGCGCCATCGAACGCTCCCATCACCGCTTCCGTCGCATCGAACCGCACGTTGGCCTGCGGATGAAAGGCGCGGATTTCCTCGATCACCCGCTCGCACACAGGGCTGAGATCGATCAGGGATTTTTTCACCGGAATCCCCGGCCCCATCTGGCAGCGCGTCAGATCCAACAGGTCGCCCACGATCTGGCTGGCGCGCTGCACGCTGGCGTAGATCTGCCTGGCGACTTTGCCGGTGCGCGGGTCGGTGGCTTCGGTACGACGCAACATATCCGCACCGAGCAGAATCGCCCCCAGCGGCGTGCGCAAGTCATGGCCGAGAATCCCCAGAAACACGTTGCGCGAAGCCTCGACGGCGCGTGAATAGCTGGCAATCGACTCGGCCAGCGCCTGATCGATGGCTTCGTGGAAGCGCGTCATGTCGTCGACATTCACTGATTTGCCATCCTTGACCTGACGCAGCCATTGGGTCAGCACACTGGTGCGCAGCGCGCGGTATTCCGACACCATCTGATCGATGGTAAAACCGGCCATCAGCCGCGTCACCGCGTGGGTTTCCGCAGCTGTTTCTTCATCGTCGCGCGGTGCTTGGCCCTGGGCTTTGGCGATTTGTTCGCTCATGGTCTGCTTGGTCCGCAGATCGATCACGATGGCGCGCAACATCTGCTCGGCGTGATCGCGCAGCGCGACGTTATCGAGCTCCACCCCCGGCGTTTCGATGGTGCGGGCGAAATCTTCCCAGGCCTGCAGGATCGGCTCTAGGTTTTCGAGAATGAAATCTGGCAGGCGCATGGCTGTAATCCATAGAGGAAATCCATCTGCGCCGACAGGCGCGCCGGCGCAGACAGTAAAGGAACGAACTCAGGAGTACAGAAGGTACGGCTGACCTCGTGCAGCCTACCATCATTGCAGTGGTTCAACGCGGGGGGAAAATCGGCAGCAGCCGCTTGTGACGAAAGCTATCAGAACACTCAACTCCCTGTGCTTGAGCTGCTGCCCGCAACGCTCAAGTCGCCCCCCGGAAAAGCACCACCCTCAATGTGATAGACCCTCGGTTCTGCCGAAAAATAATCCTCCAGCCCCAGCATGAACCGCTGGTGGTCTTCGCTTTCTTCAAACCCCGGCGAGTGATCCTCAAGCGATTGCCAGCGCACGATCAAATTGAATTGCTCGGGGGTTTCAATACCTTGCGCCAGCAAGTGGCCGCCATATCCCTTGGCGCGGGTGAGCAACGGTTCGACTTCGGCAAATGCCCGTCGAAAGGCTTCAGTCTGTTGCGGGTGAACGGGCAGCACAGCGATCTCGTAAACCATGATGTTTCTCCAGAATCAGTGAGCGGATTCAGACGATGAGTGAAGACTCGACGGCGATGGCGATTTTTCCCAGCAGACCGTTGTTGGCGCTCTCCAGTCGGGCATGGGCGAGCGGGATGTCGGCAAGGGAATAGACCGCGCCAACGTGGGGCCGCAACTGGCCGCGCTCGACCAACGCGCTCAATTCATCGAGCTTGCCGCGATTCTGCCGGGTGAAAACGAAGTGGTAGCTGGCGTTCTTGCCCCAGGCCTGAACGAGGTTTTGTGGCTGCGCGATATCGACGATCGAGACGACGCGGCCAAGCTGGGCGAGCGCGTCGGCACTGCGAGACAGGGTATCGCCGCCGATGGTGTCGAACACCACATCAACGCCATGCCCGGCGGTTTCGCGCATGATCGCTTCGACGTAATCCTCTTGGGTGTAATCGATCACCACGTCGGCACCCAGGCTGCGGACGAAATCGGCGTTGGCCTCGCGCACGGTGGTGAACACTCTGGCGCCCATGGCTTTGGCCACCTGAATCGCCACATGGCCGACCCCGCCGGCGCCGCCGTGGATCAGAATGCTTTCGCCAACGCGGAGCACGGCGCGCACGGTCAGCGCTTCCCAAACCGTACCGCCGACCAGACTCAGACTAGCCGCCTCAAGGTGGCTCAGCGATGCAGGCTTTCTGGCGATGATGCTTTCAGCAGCCACGTGGTACTCGGCATAGCTGCCCTGCCCGTCGAATATCTGCGGGGTGTACCAGACTTCGTCGCCCGGCGCGAAAGCGCTGACGCCCGGCCCGATGGCTTCAACCACGCCCGACACGTCGTGACCGGTAATGGCCGGCAGCGGCACCAGATCGGGATAGTCACCGCGCCGAACCTGATAATCCAGCGGATTGATGGAAGTAGCGTGCACTCGGACCAGCACTTGGCCCGCTTGCGGAACCGGTTTTGGAACGTCGCTGAGTTCGAACGAATCAGGACCGCCGAAGGATTTCAAAATCATCGCTTTCATGGCAAAACCTCGTATCGATAAAGAGGGATATCGGGAATTCTCGATATCCTAGAGTAAAAAAATTTACAGCTCTTTCCCTATGATCTCTGCAAGCGCGCTGATAGCAGCCTCATTGCGTTTGTAGTAGGTCCATTGACCGATGCGTCGCACTTCCACCAGCCCCACCCGCTGCAACGTGGCCAGGTAACTCGACACCGTAGACTGCGACAGGCCGATACCTTCCTGGATGCTGCTGACGCAGACACCCTCGACGAGAACGTCACCCTCATCCTGCGGGGGGAAATTCTTGACGGGATCCTTCAGGCCTTCAAGGATCTTGAGGCGCGTCGGGTTCGAGAGGGCTTTGAAGATTTCGATCAGTTCCATGCGCCGAGGATATCGAGATTTTTCGATATGTCAATGTGGTTTTTTCGACTCGTTTCTTTCAGGAAACAATCGGGTCCTGAAGAATGCGCGCGTCGGTGCAAGGCCGACCGTCCAGATAGAGCTGTTGGAACTGTGCGCACTCCATGGCTTTCGCAAACAGCCATCCCTGTGCATAGCGCACCTGGTTGGCGCCCAGGAAGTTTAGCTGTGCCGGGGTCTCGACGCCCTCAGCGACAAGTGTCAGGCGCAACGCGTGGCCCATCTGAATGACGTGAGTGACCAGTAAGGTCTGCTCCTCTGCTTCGCTGATCTGCTCAACAAAGGATCGGTCGATCTTGAGCACGTCCAGCGGTAATTGCTGCAGGTATTGCAGACTCGAATAGCCGGTGCCGAAGTCATCCAGCGCGACAACAAACCCGGCGCTTCGCGCGCGCTCCAGTGTTATTTTCGCTGACGCCAGATCGACGAGGCTGCGCTCTGTCACCTCAAGCCATATCTGCGCGGGCTGCACGTCGAGGCGACGGCTTTCATTCAACAAAGCGGGGATCAGTCGCCCAGAGCTGACGTCGGCTGCGGCCAGATTTAACGCTACGTGCAGTGAACGATCACTGGCCAGCATGGCGCCAAGGTCTGCGAATACGCGGTGAACCACTTGGTCAGTGATCGCTTCGATCAAGCCACTGGATTCGGCCAGCGGGATGAACACGTCCGGGTAGACCAGCGTGCCGTTGGGTTTGCGCCAGCGGATCAAGGCTTCGGCGCCGATGCAGCGCCGGGTCTCAATTTCGATGATCGGCTGATAATGAACCACGAACTCCTGTCGCTGCACCGCGCGCTCCAGTGCCGCCAGCGGGGACAGCTTGCGACGCCACCAGCGCAGGCTCGCAATGACCAGGCCTACGCTGATGACAAGACCGATCGGCAGCAGATAAAGCACGTGTTGCCCGAGGCTGCGCAGCAGTTCCTGTCGCGGGATTGCGGCAATTACGGTGAAGTTGCCCTGGGCCACCAGTGTGTAGAGAAAGCCGTCCTTGAGGCCATGCGTAGGCCCCTCATGCACCAAGGCAAGGAAACTCGCCATGTTCGGGTGCGCCGGGCCGAGCAAGCGGCCCTGACGTGTGCCGACGGCCAGCCTGACGCCTTCATCCAGTACGACTTCGCGAAATTGTTCCGGGTCGACCAGCACGTTGAACGCAGCAAACTGCAAAGCCAGCATCGGTTTGATCAGCTCGTTGTCATCCTGCGCATCGATGGACACCTTCACCCCGTCGTCGGTGACGAAATCCTCCGCCCATTGCTTCGACCGCGGCGGCGTGGCGCCCCATGACGTGCAGGCAAATACATCTTCTTCGTAGCCGACCGTCTCGACCGAAAACGTATTGATGGCAATCATGCGCATCTGCTCGATGCCCTGTGGCGAGCAGGGTTCGAGGTCAGTGACAGCAATGCTTTTCAGCGCCTGGGAGGCCTGCGCAAATGTCTGACTGGCGCGATCGTTGGCAATCGCGGCGAGCGTTTGCAGGCGGTCATGAGCCGCGTAGATCGACAGCATCCAGCCAGCCGCGAGGGTCATGCCCAACGGGACGATCACCGCAAGGGCCGTCAGCAATATTCCCCGCCGCATGATCTTGGAACGCTTCATTTCACCGCCCGAATGATTTGGCCCGTGACGCGTCTTCGCGACTGCTGGACGCGCCGTTTGCGCGGCACCTACCGCTGCTTTTAGCGTGGAATCGAGGCAGAATCAACAACTCTGCCGATTAGTTGAAAGCCCCGTGACATGCATCAATTTGTAGCCTCATTCGGAATCGCTCGAGGCCATCGACAGGTACGATTCCACTCGATTGCGTCCACCCTGTTTGGCGCGGTAGAGGCACTCATCGGCTTTCTTGAGGACGATTTCTGCAGTAGTCGGCAAGTGCTCACACGTTGCCACTCCGATCGAAGCGGTAATGCGCCCCACGGTCGGAATATCACTGGTCGCAATGGCCTGACGAATCCGCTCAGCGATGGCACTGGCTGACTCGACATCGGTTTGCGGCAAAATCAGCAAGAACTCCTCTCCCCCGGCTCGGCACGCCAGGTCGCCGACGCGGGAATAGGTTTGCAGTGTATGCGCGACCTGTTTGATCGCCAGATCGCCCTTGTCGTGGCCAAAGGTGTCGTTAACCTTTTTGAAATTGTCGATGTCCAGCGATAACACCGAATATGTCTGCCCGCTGCGCTCAAGGCGGCGCAACTCCTGATCCATGGCTCTGCGATTGGCCAGTCCGGTCATGGGGTCAGTCAGCACCTGCTGGTTAAGGTGGCCCAGCTTCGCTTGCAACAACTGCACGCCGGCAAGCATCGCCTGGCGGATGGAAAATGCCTCGTGATACCAAGCCTTGACGTGGCGAAGTTGCTCGCTGGCCTGCGGCGCTGACAACTGCCGGGCAATACGCGACAGCTGGTTGAGCGGGCGACAGATCAGCAAGGTGCCGAACCAGATCAGTACGAAGCCGATCAGGGCGGCAGGCAGCATTCCCAGCAGCACATCGCGCATCAAGGTGTTCAGCGGCGCCAGGCTGACCTCGCGCGGCTGCTGCGCGACCACCGCCCAGCCAGCGCCCGGCACCTGAGCGTACCCGGCGAGCATGGGTACGCCTTTGTAATTACGCACGCTCATCGAGCCGCTCTCGCCACGCAACGCCGCATCGACGGTTTTGCTCCAGCCCAGGGTGTCGCCAATGCGCGCCGCCTCAGGGTGAAAAAGCAGTTGGCGATCCTGATCCGCTACAAAAGCAAAGGTGCCTTCGTGGTGAAAATGGCGGCTGATCAGGGTGTGCAGCGCGTTGTCTTCGCGCAGATAAACCGAGCCGCCGATGATGCCCACGTAACGCTCAGCAGAGTCGTAAACGGGTTCGGAGATGAATACGACGAGATTGCCGGCGGCAGACGTATACGCGGAGCTGATGAAGGGCCGCTTCGCATCGATGGCTTTGAGAATGGCATCCGAACGCAGCGTTGAACCGTTGATTTGCAGAGTATCCGGATACGCCTCCAGCACCTTGGCAGTGCTATCGATTATGGCAATCGAGTTGAAATCGGCATCCTGTTTTTGCAGGCGCAGCGCTTCGGCGCGCATGACGCTGGGGTCACCCCAGGCCTTGCCCAATTCACTGGCGCTGTACCGCAGATGGTTCTGTGCTGAATGAATGAATTCAGCGAGGCTCGAGGCGACCTTAGCTGCATAAGCACTGTTCGATTGCAGCGCATGATCAACCAAGGCATCGCGCTGCACGCGGTAGGCCGTGACAAGGCTGTTGCCCAACGTCGCCAGAACCGACAGCAGTACCAGGGAGAGAATCAGCCAACGCAAATTCAGCGCAGTTACGGGCTGCGTGGCACCCAGCGCCTCGTCGCTGGCCGATTCATTTGGGGGGTCCGTTCTGTCGATCATCGTCTGCCCTGACAGGTCTCTTTGGGAGTTCGCAGCGAAAGCGCCTCAGCGAGTATATGCGCTTGTGCGTGACACGCCTGAGCGGGCTTGTGTTACTGCAGCGAATCGCCTGCTACGTTTCAGTGTGTCGCGAAGACATTGTGATACCTAGAATGGTGTGTGAAGCCCGGTTGCCCGGGCTCAGCGGTTAGCCATGTTTGACCAGGTTCAAGGCTGGCAGCGGTCCGCCCGGGAACTGCGCAAGCATTCCTTGCTGCACACCGCCCAGATCGATGCCGTAAAAACCCAGTTGAGTAATCAGCTCTGCAACCTTGGTTTTGCTCGTGGCATCTTCACCGGAATAAAACAGCACCCGCTTGCCGCCCTCGGCGGAGGGATCGCTCAGCAGAGCCGCGAGCAAATGGTTGAAGGCCTTGACCACGTGCGCACCGGGCAGCATCTGCGCCACCACTTGCGAAGACGGCTGGCCGCCCAGATCGAACGGCTTGAACAGTGGTGCCTCGATCGGGTTGTTGGCGTCGATCACGATACGTCCATCCCAAGGCCCGAGATCGCGTACCGCGTCGGGGATCTTCGACCAGTTCACCGCCAGAAAAACAATGTCCGCCTGACTGGCTTGCTGAGCGGTCACCGCTTGTGAGAGTGGACCCAATTCGTCGACCAAACCGGCAAGGCTCTGCGGCCCGCGACTGTTGGCCAGACTGAACGGCAGGCCTGCGTTTACGAGCAACCGAGCAATGGCGGTGCCGATGGAGCCTGTACCGATGATGCTGATAGTCATGATGCTCTCCTTACGCTGTGAAGCCGCCGTCGACGATTAATTCTGCGCCGGTGACAAACCCGGCGTCCGCACTGGCCAGGTACGCCACCGCGCTGGCAACATCCTTGCCCTCGCCGTACCGCCCCATGGCGATGTTCGGGCGTAGGAAGTCCGCAATGGGCCCGTCGGCCGGGTTCATGTCGCTGTCGGTCGGGCCAGGATGGACGGTGTTCACAGTGATGCCGCGCGGCCCAAGATCGCGCACCAGTCCACGACTGAAACCGGTCAGCGCACCTTTGCTCAGGGTGTAGACGGAGGCGGTAGCGAACGCAGCGTATTGCACCATCGAGCTGCCGATGTGAATGATGCGACCGCCCTGCCCCATGTGTTTGAGCGCTTGCTGAGTGGCGACGAAGACGCCGGTCACGTTCACCGCAAGGATGCGTTGAAAGTCCTCAAAGGCGATGTCCTCGGGGGCACCGAGCAGGCTGATACCAGCGTTGTTCACCAGAATGTCGATCTTGCCAAAACGCTGTGCAACCTCGGCAATCGCTGCACGTACAGCCTCGGGATTGCCCGCATCGGCCGCCAGCGCCACAGCCTGGCCGCCCGCCGCAACGATTTCCTGCACCACCGCTTCGGCGCGATCTGGCGATGCGTTGTAGGTGATAGCGACGGTGGCGCCATCTGCCGCGAGTCGCTTGGCGATTGCTGCGCCGATGCTGCGTGAGCCACCGGTCACGATGGCGATTTTGCCGGTCAGTGGAAGCGTGGAAGTGTTCATGGTCGAGCCTCTGGGTGGTTGGAGTTGATGAGGCTATGAAACGCCTTTTTATCTTCCACCAGTAGTGGAAGCCCACTAGAATCACTTTCAATCATTCGTTGAAGGTGCGCAGATGGAAACCTTAGGCAATTTGCTCTCATTCGTGCGCAGCGCCGAGGCGGGAAGCTTCTCTGCGGCGGCGCGGCGCCTGGGCCTGACTCCCGCGGCGGTCAGTCGCAATGTCGCGCAACTGGAGGCCAACCTCGGCGTACGCTTGTTTCAGCGCAGCACGCGCAAACTCACGCTGACCGAAGCGGGAGAACGCTTTCTGGCCAACGTCGGTTCGGGACTGGAAAGTGTTCAAGCGGCGATTGCCGATGTGGCCGGCAATGCCGGAGAGCCTTCAGGGCTTTTGCGTCTGAGCGCAGCACCCGGTTTCGCCAGGGATTTTCTGTTGCCGCTGATGCCCGAGTTTCTCAAGCAATACCCCGCCGTGACCCCTGAATGGCACGTCGACAATCGCCAGGTCGATCTCATCGCGGACGGGTTTGATGCGGCCATCGGTGGCGGCATCGAGCTGGCGCAAGGTGTGGTGGCCAGGGCCATCGCCCCGGCGCATCTGATTCTGGTGGCATCGAAGGAATACCTCTCGGCACACAAGCGCATCCGACACATCGAAGAGCTGGCGGCGCTGGATCATCTGGCCATGCGCTCGGTGCAGACCGGCAAGGTGCGCAGCTGGATGCTGCAAGGCCCCGACGGGCAACGAGCACCGCTGGAGTTGGCGCCGCGCCTGTTGGTCAACGATCCGCAAGCGCTGTGTCAGTGCGTGCGCTTGGGATTGGGGGTTGCGCTGTTGGCGGTTCCGGATGTGCTGCCTTATCTGCAGGACGGCACGCTGGAAAGGGTTTTGCCGGGCTGGCATGTCGATGCGGGGCAGATCTATTTGTACTTTTCCAGCCAGAAACTGTTGCCGGCCAAAACCCGGGCGTTTGTTGATTTTCTGGTCGGCCAAGCTCGGGAGGATGGTTGGGCCGCGCTCCTCGATGCTCGGGCTTAAAAGCAAGTTATACGACCTCTGAAACTCAACCAGCATCACGCCTACGCGTTCTTTCAAGCCTTTCTAGCTTGCCGCGTCTGCTCGATTACGGTACAAATCGGGAAGTTGTACGACAACATAATAAAAACCTGAGCCACCTCGAGTGGCTATCATTTTTGAGATCTGCCATGTCCCGTCCTGAGTTTGCGCCAACCGTCCCCCCGCCCTTCCCCCGTTATCTCGCCGTGATCATTCTGTTGTGCATGGGCTGTGCGTTCGCCGGCAACCACGTCGCGGCACGGGTGGCTTTTGATGACGGCGCGGGCGTGTTGCTGGCAATTCTGATGCGCTCGGGCGGGACTTTGCTGGTGCTGGCCATTCTCGTCCTGTGGCAGCGGCAAAGCCTGCGTCTGCCGACGGGCGCGTGGCGTTGGCAACTGTTGTTGGGCCTGCTGATTACTGCGCAGAGCCTGTGTCTGTACTCCGCTGTCGCGCGGGTGCCGGTCGCTTTGGCGCTGCTGGTGGCCAACGTGTTTCCGATCCTGCTCGCCTTGCTGACCTGGGCGCTGGGCGGCCCACGACCAAGCGCGCGCACCGCGATGTTGATGGGCTTGATTCTCGTCGGGCTGGTGTTCGTGCTGGACGTTCCCGGACGTCTATCAGACAGCGCGAGCGTCGGCCCGGAATGGCTACTGGGCGTCGCACTCGCCTTCTGCGCCGCCAGCGTCTTCGCCTGCGCGCTGTGGATCACCGACCACAAACTGTCGCAAGTGCGCGGCTCGGTGCGCAGCCTGCTGACCATCTTCATTGTCTTCAGCAGCGTCAACCTGGCCGGCCTGACCGACGCCCTCCCCGGCGGACTCAACCTTCCCGCCACCTCAACCGGCTGGCTGGCCCTCGCCACGCTTGTGGTGCTTTATGGGACCGGCTTCATTGTGTTGTTCATCTCCGTACCCCGACTGGACATGCCACGCAACGCCCCGGTGATGAATATCGAACCACTCGCGACGTTGTTGATGGGCTGGATTGTGCTGGATCAAATGCTCAGCAGAGGACAGATCGTGGGTGGAGTGATTGTAGTGAGCGGGATTGTTTTGCTGACGTATCGCAAAGCGCCGGTGAATGTTGGGGTGAAGGCTGAGGTTTGAGGGGGTGTAGTAGCGGGACTCTTGGTTGGCGAGTCCTGCTTATCGCCCCCGGCTCGATACCGAGTCAGCAGAATTGCAGGCTCTCGAGGTCTACCTGGGCATAGCTTCCTATTTCACCCTTGTAGAGATAAATCGCAGTTACCTCCAGCTCCGTTCGTAAGAATTCCGCCAGCGTTCTGAGTCTGGTGCTTGTGGTCATGGCAGGGCGTACAACCGTCGCGCTACCGGGTTGGTCATCGTAAGTTCTGACGAGAAACTGATCGACACCATCCAGAATCAGGTAATTGAACCCTCGATACTCATAGCCTGCGTCGTAGTCGACATCATCGAAACGGTCGGCCTTTTCTATTCTCAAGACGCCGCCCCGCTAATTCGACTCAGCGAAATTGAAACGGTCTGGCGCCTGAAAAGTAGATGGCGCTCCATCAGCGTCATTTACCAACTACCGTACGGGATGCCGAACTTATCAATGTAACGCTTGGCCTTCTCACTCACGGGATAGGCATACTGACCCCCGTTCTTGCCCAACTCCGGCCCCAGCGGTTCCAACTCTGCTTGGGTGCGGGCTACTTTGATCGGGCGTCGACACTGATCTCTGACCCAGACTTGGACTATGCCACCTGGTGCGAGTCCCAAATACACAGAAGCCATGAAGCGCGCCGTCCTGTCGGGAGTTTCGGCGCAGCGTTGATGGGTAGATGTCACCATCACTCTTCTGGCTTCCTCAGGGAAATCCACCCAAGCCCGGTAGGTTTTTTGTTCCGGTATAGATTGCCAGCGTACGAAAATTCGCTTGGGCAGATCTGCGCCAATAACCGGTTTCCCCGTACCTCCCACACCTACCCAGCCGCGCGCGGATTCTTTGTCGTCATTTGGTTCAGCGCCGCTGGCATTTCCTCCCCCGGCTCGCAGAAACGTTCGACCGTTGATGTCTTCCACTGAGCTGTCTTCGACCCAAACGTTCATGAAATTGGGCTTGATAAACGCTAGTTCCCACCAAGGATATTTGGGATCGTTTTCACCTGAATTGGAGCCTGTCGCGTGACAGCCGGTAAAGGCCAAAACGCCCAGTAGAGCCAAGAACATTCTCATTACCAAAGCTTCCAGTCAGCTACATGAGGATGCTGCATGCGAATGCCATCTTCCGTTGGTGAGTTGATATAAACGGCTTTCAGGCCGCTGCCGTCCCGCCTTCCTTGCGGGTGATTCCAGTTGGCAGATGTGTGGATGTATTTCAATTGCAGCAATTTCTCCTCTTCAGCTGTGGTGCTGAAGTCACCGGCGATGAATCTTTCACAAAGCGGTTGCAGCTCTTGAGGAACCGCATACTCGGGTCGTTCGGGAATATCGTGGAGAGGAACACCTTTTTCTTTGGCCAATTGATACATGACTCTCAAATAAACCCTTGAGAGTTTGCCACTGACCGGGCGTTTGAGCTGAAGCCCAGCGTATACACGTTTGCGTTTAGGCCCGAAACGATCTTGCGGATCGGGCGGCAAAGCAAGCGCGGGGGGGGTTACGATTTCCAACAGATCGGCAGGCCATCCTTTGGCGACCCATTGTTTTTTTACCATCGCGGCGTCCTGATAGATCGAAGTTGATTGAACGTCAGTGTTGCTCCATACATCAAGTCTCTGCATAGGGCTGACCAATACGCATTCCTCGACTTCGTCGAGATAGCTACCACCGATATCCGAATGCACACCCGGAAAAACATATTCGGGATAATCGGGATTGACATTGCTGAGGGCGAAATTGGCACGACATTCATCGCGCGCCACCAAGTGGACAACATCCTTGAAGAAGCGAGGGTCGAGATACAGTTTAATGCCCGGAGCAATGGGGCTATGCACTCTACCGAAATTAGTGAAACCGGCAATTGACGGCACGGTGTCGAATAGACCGATGAAGCCCATCCGGATACTGCTGCCGTATTGATCGAGAAAGGTGCGGCTGAAATTATGAGCGTAAGTGCTAAGCAGATCCCTTAACGGCCCCTGCTTGCCTCGTACAATTTCATTGCAGAAATGACGTGCCGCCGCTGCACCTCGACTGAATCCAAAGGTGTCAAAAGTTAGCGAGGCAATTTCACTGTTCGGATTTTCTTGAATGGCGTCTTCAACAACCTGTTTGATGAACGTAAATGAAGTCTGCACCCTACCGGCGACTCCCGTCTCTCCACGTCCCGTGCCTTGACCGACGATACTGTCTTTCTCGTTGGATTGAGTACCGATGCCTTCGATGTATAAGGGGCGTGACACCTGTTTTATAGGCCCTTCTCCATCAGCAATCGGAGCCTCGTAATACAGATCGGCAAGTTTTTTGATATTCGTCGCGCCAGAGCCATAACTGCTATCCGGATCTCGCATATAGGGCTGACAACTGGGAGGAATATCCTCAGGCGCAATCGGATGCTGAGCACCGCACAACAACCCCGCAGCAGAGTTGTTCGCATTGTTGCCTGTGCCATCAAAGAAAACCCCGATCCTCAACGCAATGCCTATCTTCTCAGGCTCGCGCGCGGGCTCTTTACCGTGTTTCTCATACTCGGCCCAATGCTGGGCGTGTAGGTCGACGGGTTTGGCTTGTTCGTAGCGGTAGTTTTTCGGCGGGTTTGGAACGTAACCACTCAATCCTTGATTCCTTGTTCTGATCCTTGAAGAACGGCCCGAAGGGTGACAGTGGAGGCCGGGTGGTGCAAGCCGTGGCCGTGTGCCAGCCATGGCGCGCCCGGGGATTGCGACGAGGTTTTGCGCTCGTCGCATTGCGGGTCATTTGGCTATTTCGACTTTATCCAAAGCCTGATTTACCGCGATCTCGCCAAGCATGACGACCTGAGCGATGCCTAGCAGGGTTTTGCGGCGCGGGTTGTCGAGCAGCGCGGCGAAGTCGTAGAGCATGGTGGTGGCCGAGCCGAGGGATTCGCTGGCATTGGCCAGCAGGGACTCGGTGTCGTATTTCGGGTTGGCGAGGAACATCTGTTCCGGGGTGTTGGTGCTGACCAGGATGTCTGCCGGGCCGAGGTAGTGATCGAGGGCGCGTTCGGCGGCTTCGTGGAGCTTTTTCGAGCCGCAGGATTCGTAGGGCGATGCGGGGTCGGTGGTTGGGGGATTGGGTGTGACTTTGAACATGGTGGAACTCCTGATTATTCGTCTGGAGCTGCCAACATCACTTGCAGATGATGGGTGGCAGCTGTGTGCGGGTCTGCAAGACCGGGAAATCAGGAACCCGGCAGACCCGAAGGTCTCCCGCACAAAGCCGCCATTGAGCGGACACGAACGAGTGTCCTTGGCAGGGCTATGCGACTGATTTCCGACGGGCTTGCAGACCCGATCACTGATGAGCAGTGACAGGAATCAAGTTACGGAGGGAACGGCAGACGCACAAGCCGGCGGATTCTGGCGTAGTCGTAGGGAATGGCGCAAGGCGTCGTAGCCGTTTGCTTAAGGCTGGAGTTACTGTTTAAACGGGCTGAGGGTTTTCTGTTTATGTAGTGGTGAATGAGCTGACGTCATCTCGAGCAGGCTCGCTCCTTGGTATTGGGACGTTGATTAACCAACACGAGCCTCACACCATCCGCCGCGAATCCCGCCGTACCGCCTGCGGCGGCACGCCAAAGCCGCGCATGAACACCTCGCGCATGTGCCGGCGGTCACGAAACCCGGTTTCTCTGGCAACCACATCCAGACTGTGACTGCTTTGCTCGATCAGCAAACGCGCTGCTTCCAGCCTTAGGCTCTCTATCGCCTTGGCTGGAGACTGGCCGGTTTCGGCGGTGAACACGCGGGTGAATTGCCGCGGACTCAGGTGCACCACTTCGGCCAGTTCTTCGACGCTCAGCGGGCGATTGAGGTGCTTGCGCGCGTAATCCAGCGCACTCTGAATGCGGTCGGATTTGGGCGACAGCGACAGCAGTTCCGAATGCTGCGACTGGCCTCCGGACCTACGCTGATGCATCACCAGTCGATGGGCGACCGAGCGGGCGATTTCGCTGCCCAGATCCTTCTCGACCATACCCAGCGCCATGTCGACACCAGCGGTCATGCCCGCCGATGTCCACACCGGGCCGTCGATGATGAAGATACGGTCGTCCTCGACATTCACCGACGGATGCATCCTGCGCAGCGCCGGGGCGAACGCCCAGTGCGTGGTCACGCGGCGGTTATCCAGCACTCCGGCCTGCGCCAGTACGAACGAGCCGGTGCAGATGCCGGCCACACGGCGTGCGCCGTCGGCGAGCCCGCGCACGCTGTGCAGCACGTCAGCACCGGGCGGCGTCAGCGGAGTCAGCGTGCCAGCCACCAGCCAACTGTCGGCCAGCCCCGCCTGCGTCAGTGGCAACGTATCGACGTGCAAGCCCAGCGAGGAGCTGACGATGCCGCCGGCCTGGGAAAAGTTCTGCACCTTGTACACGGCTTTGCCGGTGACGATATTGGCGAACTCGAACACCGACTGGGTCGCCAGCGCCATGACCTGAAAACCTTCCGTGAGCAGATAGCCGACTCGATGCATGGTCGCGCTCCGTTGTTGAATGTCCTGAAACACTACCACATACGTCATTCAGGTCGGAGCAGGTTTTCTCCATCATGGCTTGCATACCAATCAATCCACTCGCGGGACGCAGCTCATGAAACTTGAAGCGAACACGATCTTCATCACCGGCGGCACTTCCGGCATCGGCCGCGCACTGGCCGAGGCCCTGCATCAGCGCGGCAACAAGGTCATCATCGCTGGTCGTCGCCAGACCCTGCTGGCAGAGATTGCCCAAGCGAATCCGGGCATCGACACCGTGCAGCTGGACATCAACGATGCGCAGCAGATCAAGGACGTCGCCGCCGAAGTCATCCGCCGCCATCCGTCGTTGAACGTAATCATCAACAACGCCGGGATCATGCCCTTCGACAACGCGGGTTCCGGCGACTTCAACGATGAACAGGCCGTCGGTCTGTTGCAGACCAACCTGCTCGGCCCGGTACGCGTCAGCGCGGCGTTCGTCGAACACCTCAAGCGCCAGCCCGAGGCCTACATCATCAACAACAGCTCGGTGCTGGCCTACCTGCCGCTGGCGACCACGGCGCTATATTCGGCGACCAAAGCGGCTATCCATTCCTACTCGCTGTCGCAGCGTTTCATGCTGCGCGACTCCAGCGTCAAGGTCCTGGAAATCGCGCCACCTTGGGTTGATACCGACCTGATTCACAAGAGCGGCGACGAGCGCGCCATGCCGCTGGGCGAGTTCATCGAGGAAACCCTGATCAAGCTGGAAACCGCCACTACCGAAGTGCTGGTTGACCGAGTCTTGCCGCTGCGAGCCAACCAGGGCGCGAACGAGCACGGGTTGATCGAGCAATTCAACCTGTCGCTGCTGGAAAATCCTATTCCGGTGGCCTGAACTCACCGACAGAAACACCCGGGCTCAATGCCCGGGTAGCCTGGCTGTTGATCATGTTCATTCACAACGCGGCAAGCCAAACACCACCCGCGCCCCGCTCGGCTCATTGCGCTCGGCCCACAATTTGCCGCCGTGTCCTTCAATGATCGTGCGGCAAATCGACAGGCCCATGCCCAGCCCGGTGGATTTGGTCGTGTAGAACGCCGTGAACACTTGCTCCGCCCGCTCGCAGGCAAAGCCCGGCCCTGAATCGCTGACACTGATGTGCACGTTATCACCCAGCGCCTCACTGCGAATCAGCAGACGTCGCTGCCCCTCTGCCATGATCGTCATGGCTTCGAGGCTGTTGATGATCAGGTTAAGCAGCACCTGTTGCAGTTCGACCCGGTCCGCCACTACGAAAGGCAAATCTGCCGCCAGCTCAACGCTGACTTCGGCGCCGTGCTTGAGCGCTTCGCCACGGCTGAAACCGACCATTTCTTCAATCAGCAGATTGAGGCTGACAGGCTGACGCTGCGGTGGCGTTTTGTGAATCAGCGCGCGGATGCGCCCGAGTACGTCGGCGGCGCGGTTGCCGTCGAGAATGATATGCCGCAGGCCCTGCTCGACTTCGTTGATATTTGGTGGCTTTGCACCGAGCCAGCGCAACGCGGCATTGGCATGGGTCACCGTGGCGGCGATCGGCTGATTGACTTCGTGGGCAATCGATGCGGCCAACTGGCCCATGGTTGCCACACGATTGGCGTGGGCCAGTTCCGTTTGCACCTGACGATAACGACGCTCGCCTTCGCGCACTTGCTCTTCAGCCAGCTTGCGTTCGCTGATATCCAGCACAAAGGCCAGGCCCTGTTGCTGACTCGCTTCGAAGGCGGCCAGACCGACAATCACCGGCAGCCGACTGCCGTCCTTGCGGATGTACTCCTTTTCGAATGGCTGGGCCCGGCCGGTGTGGATCGCCGTTGCCAGTGCAATATCGCTGTTAGCGCGCATCGCCGGCGGGGTCATGTCACGCCAATGGACATTGCCCGAAAGCAACTCATCACGGGTGTAACCGACCATGCGCAGGAACGCGTCGTTGGCCTCGATGATTTCCCCTTCCACGCCCCAGACGATGATGCCGATGATGTTGGCGTCGACCAGCCGACGGATCTTCGCTTCTCGCTCGGCGAGGTCGCGGTACAGGCGCGCGTTGTCCAGCGAGATCGCTGCCTGCGACGCCACCAGGCGCAACACGGCGAGACGCGTCGGGCTGAACACCCCGGCGGACAGGTTGTTTTCCAGATACAGCGCCCCGGCGACCCGCGCCTGATTCATCAATGCCAGGCAAAGGATCGAGCGCGCGCCTCGTTGCTGAACGTATGGATCAGCGGCGAACAGCGGATCGGCAACCGCGTCGTCCAGGCACAGGTTTTCGCTGGTGCGCAGCGTCTGGTAGAGCACCGACTCTGCCAGCGCCACCGTGTGCAGCGGCGCGTTGCACAACTGCGTGGCACCGTCGCCGATACGGGTTCGCGCAGCGACATAGGGAACGTCGGCGTTCAACAAAATAAGCAGGCCATGCTCGGCCCCGGCCTGTTCGATCGCGGTGCGCATCACCGTTTCGATCAAACGGTCCAGGACGATCTCGCCGGAGACTGCTTGAGAGACCTTGAGCACCGTTGCCAGGTCGAGATGTTCAACTGGCGTAATGAGCGTGGTGACCGGATTCGGTTGCGCCTCTTCGGCACGCAGAAAACGATGACGTCGCTCCAGCTCCCGCACCTTGCCAGCAGCCCCCCAACGCAGATAGGCATAACGTGCGTCGCGCAGGTAGACGCGGGATATCCTGGCCAGACCGCGAGCGCTGTAGAACCGTGCGGCCAGTTCGTTGGCCAGCGCTTGGATATGGAGCAAACCATTGTCCTGAGCCAATTGAATGGCTTGCTCGTACTGCAATTCGGCTTCGAGCAACTGCCCGGTGACGCGCGCCATTTCCGCGCCGACCAGCGCCACCTGACTGGCGAAGGTCTCTGCACACAAGCGCGCCCACGTCTGCAACTGTTCATGATGTTGACCCAGACGCTGCAAAGCTCCGGCGTCAGTTTCGCCGTGGGCCGCCAAGGTCAACGCCGCGTAGAAATGGTATTCGGCCTCCTCGAAAAACGCCGAAACCACCCACAAAAGTCCCTGCGCCTGGGCCGCGCACTCAGCGGCCGCCGCGTAATCCCCGGCCAGATAGCGCGCCTGCAACTTGCGTACCCAGTACTTGCCGCGCGCCAGCGCCAGATCCGCCGAACCGGCCAGATGCGCTTCGACAGCTGTTTCATCGAACCCCTCATCGTCGAAACAGCCGAACGTCGGCGTCTGCCCGCGCAGCATGCGGATCAGCGTCAACTGGCAGCGCATGAAATCCGCCACCAGACCGAAACCGACCTTTTGTGCATAGACCAGCCCTGATTCCGCTTGCGCCTGCACCTCGGCCAGCGGCTCGCCGATAAACAACAGATCGGAAATCAGGCTGTTTCCAGCGAACGCTGCATACGGCAGATCGCCGCTGCGATGGGCCGCGTTGAGCGCCCGGCGCAACAGTTCGCGGCACTCGCGCACTGGCCGCATCCAGCGCACCACGAAGATCGAGAAGCACAACCAGGTGCTCGCTTCATAACGCGTGAGCCCGCGCCGATCAACCAGATCGCAGCCCAGACGGCCAAATCGATAACCAGCGGCATAGTCGCCAAAACGCGGCCCCGACACGCGCCCGAAGTTGGCATAGAGCAGGCAGGAGGCGTCGCAGTTGCCATATTGCAGGCTCAGGCTGATCGCTTTGCAAATGGTCAGGCTGGCGAGGTTCAGATCCGACTGCACCGCCGGCGCGAAGAGTTTGCCCAGCGCATCGAGGGTGGCCCGCGCGGCAGGATCCTCCATCAGCGGCAAGTCGATCATCTGCTCGATACTGCGCCCGCGCAGCCTGGTCCAGACCTGCTGATATTCGTCGCGCACCTGAATATCGTCCGGACGCGCTGGCCAATCGATGCCGACCTGACGCAGAAAGGCCAGACACACCGTCACCGCCCGGTCACTGCGATCGAGCAGCAAGTAGACATCCATCTGCATGCACGCCACCGCCGCGCGCTCGACGGTGGTCACGGCGCGCTCGGCCAATGTCGCCAGGCGCGAGTCGGCAAGCTGCAGTTGGCCGGTGAGAAATTCGCACTCGGCACGGTTCAGCTCCAGAGCGAAACCCAGTTCATGCCGACTGTCATAACCCTGCTCGCCCAACAGTTCTGCGCCGGCGCCCAGATAGGTCAGTGCTGAGGTATAAGCGGTCGAGGCCTTCGCTCGCTGGCCGGCGAGCAGGTTGAACTCGGCCAGCTGCTCGCGCTCGGCACGCAGGCTGATCAGATGCGCACCGCGATTGAGCTGGCCGACAATCTCGAAGATCGCCTCCTCGCGCCGCTCACCCTGGGTTTGCAGTGCCAGCAGCCGGCCGATGCGCAGGTGCATTTGCGCCCGTTCGGTTTCCGCGATCAGCGAATACGCCGCCTCATGGATGCGATCATGCACAAACCTGTAGGCACCGTCCTGACGCTCGACCAACTCCAGCCGCACCGCCGGCGACAATGCGGAGTGAACGTGAGGCACCGGCACATCAAGGACTGTGGCCAGCGTGTCGAGACGCGCGACGTTGCCCAGGCAGGCCAGTTGTTGCAGCGCCTGGCGGGTTTCCTGGGGCAGCCGCGCCAGTTTGCCGACCATCAAATCGACGACATTGTCGGTGTAGCCCTTGCCGTTGATCAGGTGCACATCCCACCGCCAGCGCTGGCGCGCAGGCTCGTATGTCAGCAGCTTCTCCTCGGCCAGGGCGTGCAGAAACTGGATGACGAAGAACGGATTGCCAGCGGTCTTGTCCAGTACCAGCCGCGCCAGCGCGACAATGCTCGCCGGCGGGCAGCGCAGTGACTCGCTGATCAGTTGCTCGATGTGCGCGCCAGCCAGTGGCGCCAGACGAATTTCGTCAATGTGTACGTCGGCGTGATGCAGGGTCTTGAGTGTGCGGCTGAGTGGGTGATCGCCATCTACCTCGTTGTCGCGATAAGCACCGACCAGCAGCAGATGAGGGGTCTCTGCGCGACTGAGCATATCTTCGAGCAGATCAAGGGTGGCCGCGTCGAGCCATTGCAGGTCGTCAAGGAACAGCGCCAACGGATGCTCGGCCTGAGCGAACACGCCGATAAAACGCTGCAAGACCTGAAGGAACCGCTGCTGCGCCTGTTGCGGCTCCAACTCAGGCACGGGCGGCGGCTCGCCGATGATCAGCTTGAGTTCGGGGATCAGATCGGTGATCAACCGCGCATTCGCTTCCAGTGCCCGCAACAGTGCTTCGCGCCAGCCCGCCAGTACGTCGGTGCGCTTGCCCAATAGCGTCCGCACCAGCCCTTGAAAGGCCTGAACCAGGGTCGAATAAGGCACGTCGCGCTGGTACTGGTCGAACTTGCCGGCGGCGAACAAGCCACGCGACGGCACCAGCACCTTGTGCAGTTCACTGACCACCGACGATTTGCCGATGCCGGAATAACCGGATACCAGCACCAGTGTCGGCGCGCCTGTCTGCACCACATTGGCGAAGGCATCGATCAACGTTTGCACTTCGTGTTCGCGGCCGTAGAGTTTTTCCGGAATCAGCAAGCGCTCGCAGGCGCCCTGCTCGTTCAGCGTGAACGTCTCGATCTGCCGCATACGGCGCCAGTCATCGAGGCAACGGCGCAAGTCATGCTCGACACCGGCTGCGCTCTGATAGCGTTCCTCGGCCGTTTTCGCCAGCAGTTTCATGACCAGTCGCGAGAACATCGGCGGCACCGTCGCCACCCGTTCACACACGGGCATTGGCAGCCGCGCGATATGGCAATGCACCCACTCCGTCGGGTCATTTGCACTGAACGGCAGCGAGCCGGTGAGCATCTGGTAAAGCGTCACGCCAAAGGCATACAGATCACTACGCGAATCAATCGAACGATTCATCCGCCCGGTTTGTTCCGGCGCCATGTAGGCCAGCGTCCCGGCGATAGATTCCGGTGGCGTGGGCGCTTGCCGCTCCCGTGGCAAGCGCGTGGCCAGGCCGAAGCCGGTCAGCCGCGCCTGCCCATCATGACAATGGACAAAAACATGCTGCGGTTTCAGGTCTTTGTGCACCAGACCACGCTGATGCATATGGCCCAGTGCCTTGGCGATGTTCGTGGCCAATTCCAGACAGGTTTCGATATCCAGCGGGGCGACCAGCAACCGCGACAACGGCTCGCCGCCCGGATCGTCGAACAGCAGACGAACTCGGGTGCCCGTACGCTCGAAAGCTGTCGGCTGCAACGCCCAGGCAGGATTGAGGTCGTCCCTGAGGCTGTATTCATGCGCCAGACGCTCCAGGGTGCTCGGCAATGGCTGGCCCATCGCCGGACGCACCGCCAGTAGGCTGCCATCATTCGAACCGCGCTCACGGGACAGCACCCGCTCGCCGTCGTCCCACAAAATCTGTTTTCTGCTGGCCATCTGCGTCAACACTGCTCAGGTTTTTTGCCGCACGGTGAGTTGCACGTCGCCAGCGCTCAGGGGTTGCGCTGGACAGGCTCGATGCCCAGCGCTTCTGCGATACGCACCAGATCGGCCACTGAACGTGCGGCCATTTTGCGCATGACCTGGCCACGGTGGACCTTGACCGTGACCTCGCTGAGGTTGAGCTGTCCGGCAATCTGTTTGTTCATCAGCCCGGCAATGACGAAGCCGAGCACTTCGCGCTCACGTGCGGTCAGGGTTTGGTAAGCCCGACACAAAACGGCGCCGGAGTGTTCGGCTGCCAGCCGCGCACGGTCGCGAGCCAACGCACTGGCCACGGCGTCGAGCATGTCCTGATCACGGAACGGCTTGGCCAGAAAATCCACCGCGCCGGCCTTCATCGCCCTGACGCTCATGGCGATGTCGCCGTGGCCGGTCATGAACACCACGGGGATGCGCAAGCCGTTTTTTTCCATCTGTTCCTGAAACGTCAGGCCACTTTCGCCGCGCAGGCGCACGTCGAGCACCAGGCAACCGGGTACCTCACGTTGCGCTTGCGCGAGAAAATCTCCGGCGCTGTCGAAGGTTTGCACCTGGAGGCCGATCGAGCGCAGCAAGCTGTCGAGCGCCTGGCGCATCGAGGCATCGTCATCGACCACGTACACCACTGGCTCGCCGAGCACGCCGGGACTTTGCGCAGGGCTGGAATGCGACCACAAGGTCATTGTGTCTCCTCGGCGAGATCGCAGCACGCGTTGGGCTGGTCAATAAATCTAGTTCAGGATGGCCACCGCATCCAGACACCTGCCGGACGGTCAGCAATCAGGCTAACAGTCAGCGCCATTGCCGGCCGGCCAGAAACCCCTGAAAATCGGCCAGGCTGAGGCAGTCCGCCGCCAGCGCTGCAAACAGGCAGGCCCGCGATGTCCACTCATCCCGCTTTTACAACGGCTCCGCGCGACGTGGTGTTCATCGCCTACCCACGCCTGAGCCTGCTCGATCTCAGCGGTGCGCAAACCGTGTTCTGGGCCGCGAGCAAAGCCATGGCCGAGCGCGGGCAGTCTGGATATCAACTGCACACCGCCAGCCTCAACGGTGGCTTGATCCAGACCGTCGAAGGGCTGGCCATCGACACCCAAGCGTTAACCACGCTCGACACCGCCGCGCTGGACACGCTGGTCGTGCCCGGCGCCCCTGACATCTGCCAGACCCTTGAGAAGCACCGCGAACTGAGCGACTGGCTGCAGGACCATGCTCACCTCGCCCGCCGCGTGGTCTCGGTGTGCAGTGGTGCGTTTCTGCTGGCTCAGGCCGGATTGCTCGACGCCCGCCGCGCTGCCACTCACTGGGCGATGTGCGACGCTTTGCGCGATCGCTTTCCAGCGGTCGAGGTAGATGCCGACGCGATCTTCATTCAGCAAGGCAAGGTCTGGACCTCGGCCGGAGTCACCGCCGGGATCGATCTGGCGCTGGCGCTGGTCGAGGCCGATTGCGGCCGTGAAGTGACGTTGCAAGTTGCGCGGGAATTGGTGGTGTACATCAAACGCCCCGGCGGCCAGGCGCAATACAGCACGCTGCTGCAATCGCAGGCGCAGGACGCTGCAATGTTCGATGATCTGCACCTTTGGCTCATGGAGCGCCTCGGCGATCCGAATCTGACGGTGGAGCGCCTCGCCGAGCAAGCCGCAATGAGCCTGCGCAACTTCACGCGGGTCTATAAAGCGCGCACCGGGCGCACACCGTCGAAAGCGCTCGAGCTGTTCCGACTCGAAGCGGCCAAACGCCTACTGGAAAACTCCCCGCACAAAATCGAACGAATCGCCCGCATCTGCGGCTTCAACGATGAAGAACGCCTGCGCGCCTGCTTCCAGCGCCACCTGTCGATCTCCCCGCGCGACTACCGCAGTCGCTTCAGCCGCGATGGCTGAACCGCTATACCTACGTATAGTTTTGCCCGCTGGCCATCAGCGTATGGTGCAAGAACGACAGGAGTCACCAGCTCGGCCGCCCGGCCCGGGAGCGTTATGTACAAGACGCATGTCATTGCGGTAGTGGACGACGACGAGGCAATGCGCACATCGCTGAGCAGCCTGCTGCGAGCGTCGGGATATCAGGTGTTCTGCTATGCGGCGCCAGCGGACTACCTTGACTCGGACGGGCCGGCGCAGACTGATTGTTTGATCTCTGATATTCAGATGCCGGGCATGGATGGTTTGCAGATGCTGGATGCACTGCGGGCGCGAGGCTGGCGGATGCCGGTGATTTTTGTGTCGGCGCATGCGGGCGATTTGCCTTGCGACAAGTCCCGAGCGACTGATGTCGTTGCCTGCCTGCGTAAACCCTTTGCGGCGGACGAGCTACTTGCCTGGGTTGAGTTTGCACCGCGTAAATCTGGAAACACTTGATAATGCCCTCATCGCATTGAATTGCGTGTCGCCTGGATTTATAGCCCCCTATCGACTCGGTCGATCAGGCCGATTTCTGACAGAAGACAACACGGTCGGCTCCCTCTCCTCGAGGAGAGGGCTGGGAGCGAGGGGAAGCTCCAGAGATTACGGAGGTAGTTGAGCTACCCCATTTCCTTAAGCGCTGACTTGATCACACGGAAATGAGAGGCGCCTCAGAATCTAGAATCAAAGCGCCACTAATTGCCACTGCAAACTCCGCCTGTCACCCTCCACCCCGTTCAAAAAGGACCAGAACAAGGAACCAAGGATTGAGCGGCTACGTCCCCAACCCACCCAAGGGTTACCGCAACACCGGCGTCGAACCTGTCGACCTAAACGCCCAGCACTGGGCGCAATACAAAGAACTCCCGCCAGCGCCAGACGCGAAACCCGACCTCAAGGGTTGCGTCTTCGCCAAAAGCTGCAACCTGCCCGACGGCGAAATCAACCACAGCAACCCGACAGGGTTCGTCCCCGTTGAAAAACTGGCGGACTACGGGCTATAGGCCGTGTTGGCCACTGGCGCAGCGATTACCGCCGAAGGCACGCCCCTCCAGTTTGTCGGCGGCTCCGCAACCGGTAGTGCCGTTGCCCATCGGCTGGGTGGCTCACTCGCGCTAGGCCTACTCGACGGTGCAGGCGCCATGGCAGCAGGCGCGGCCGTGGGCACGGTGGCGCTATTGATGCCCAACACCAGCATCGCCCCGGACAGTGCCTTCTATAAGGACGAGCAATACGCCACGCTTGAAACCGGCCGAACGCGTGTTCGTGTCAACGTAAAAACGTTGCCGGACGGCTCCGTCAACGCCTACGGCTTTTACACCGGCGGCAAGAAGGACTGGGAAAATGTACCGGTCATCAAAGCGCAGAAAGACGGCGAAAAATTCATCGCCGACATCGGCAACGGCATCGGTCTGACCTGGACACCCGGAGCAAGCCCGGATGGAGTGCTGGGGATCCCAGCGCTGGAAGGTGCCCCTCAGCTATCTCCCGTCTGGGTCTATCCGCCGACAGCACAGTCGGACACGCTGCTGGCCAACCCCGCGCACCCACCTGAGTTTCAGGATGCGATCATCTGGTTCCCGGAGGATGCGGGGCTTGAGCCCATCTACGTCGTGCTCAGCACGCAGCTAGAGAAGAATAAGCAAAAGGGCAAAGCGTTCGAAGAAGCGTCCTTTGACGAATTCAGTAAGATCAAACCTGAAGCCGCTCGTGAGGTCACCGTCAAAACCGACAGCGGTGTACGCACGCGCATTGATATGATGGGCCGCGATGCGGACGGCAACATCTCCTGCGTCGAATGCAAATCTTCGGAAACAGCGCCACTGACGCGCAATCAGAAATTGGGCTTTCCAGAAATAGAAAAGACCGGCGCAACCGTCGTCGGCAAAGGTAAACCCGGCTTCACCGGAGGCACCCGAATCCCACCTACCAGAGTCGACATCATTCGACCTGACCCGACCCTCTGAGGGAGCAGACATGTCCATCACCGAAACAAAAGTCGTCGACATCATCGCAGTGCCCGAGTGGGAACCCGACAATGTCGTACTCGTCATCACTGATCACTTGGAATGGGGCGACAAAGCCCAACAGGGCGAACATCTGTTGTTGCTACAAGAAAAGATCAACACCTACATCGCCTTCATCGAGAGCGGCGAACTGCTGGAAAGCTATCCGCCAGCCAAGGGCAAGAATCCGAAAATTCGCATCAATGGTTTATATGAGCTGCCTGAGCAAGGTGAAACCTTTATCGACCGCGTGACCGATGTACTCAAAGGCGTAGGCATCGGATTGGAATTTGTGCTTAAGGACGACTTTGCCGTTCGACACTAGGCGTGTGAGCTAGTAGAGCTGAAGCAAAGCAAAGCAAAGCAAAGCAAAGCAAAGCAAAGGGCGGCAAGCCACAGAGCTGTAGCTCGGTTCCCTCAGAGGGATTGAACAAATCGGCTGGAGGCCAAGGATCCGCAGTGTCCTTAACAGACCCGAACATTATCGATATGTGGGGAATCCCCAAATCGGACAGTGGCACCATCATCCTGGGCATCGCTGGCCACCTAGAATGGGGCAATAAGACCCTACAAGCCGAGCACCTGCTCGCGCTACAACGGAAGATAAACGGCTACATCGCTTTCATCGAAAGCGGTGAGATCTATAACAAGATTCCCGCTGCACTCGGCAAGTCACTTGTAATCCGTGTTTACGGCAAGTACGAGGTTTCGGAGCAGGGGGAATTGTTCTTCGAGCGCCTGGCCGAGCTCCTGAAAAAAATGGGAAGCGGTTTTGAGTTCGTTTTCAAAGCAGACTAAGCGCTATGTCATTTGTGATCCCAGTGCTGGCAGTTAATTTTTTCACCTGCCAGCCGAGGCGTTTTTCTGCTGATCTACGGCCAACAGTGGAAGAGCCAAAAAGCCCGTCTGCGACGCGACTTGCTTGAAACTCTCCGCCCCAAGGCGCAACGGCCTTGAGATCGGCCTAAACAGATTCGGGTCTCCGATATTCTGAAAAGGTGAGATGAGCAGGTACGTACAGCGCATAAACACGACTTGGCAAGCACGTTTAAATCACACCGATTTCTCCTCCAAAAAGCCTACAAAGCCTTGCGCCGCTGCCTACGGGTACTTCAGAATCCGCCGGCTTGTGCGTCTAGGCTGCGGGTCCTATCGTTTGTCGGTCACCGAAATAGGTGATCGGGTTTGGTAGCCCGCAGTGTTAGATATACAGATCTGCCGTCGAGATTTCTGTCTCGGATTTGCGGTGGCCATGTATAGGGCGTCCTAGGGCGCGCCGGATCCTAACACCCGGTCTACCAACCTGTGCATGGCCGCCACCCTTCGTTTGGTAGCGAAAGGGTGAAGCCTCCCTTAAATGTGTTAGGAGCTTCATCAATGTTCAAAGTAACCCCAAACCCGCCGGAAGCCGATTCAATCCCGTACGACCCTGCTCTGGAACCTCAGCGGATAAAAGATGCGGCCGCTCGCGCCATCAACTTTTACCTCGACCCTCAGACGCTCAAAACCACCATTCCCAAGCGCCAGCCAGGCAGGATCTTTCTCATTGACCCGACGGTGGATGAGGAAACGTTGCTCGTCGAAGCCTGTGAATCGCTGGCAGCCGCCAATGACATGGCCCGCGAAATCGGCGGCGTGATTGACCATCCACAGCGTCGATCGCTGCTGATGTTGCACCAGGTGATCATGTTGAGTGAGCTCATCGTCAATCGCGTGCTCGACAGCCGACGCGTGTCGAACTAGCTGGCAACCCAGGCACGAGGGGGCATGCTCCCTCACTGCCAGCGGACGCGCCACTGCTGTGGCGCGGCATCCTCTTATCCAGACGCTCAAGCCGCTCTCATCGGAGTTTCAGCTGATGTCACAGACACCGCCCCATCCGCCGGTCACCGACCCGGTATCGCCTTACGAATCCTTCCATTCAAAAAAACTTCATGACGCCGCCGAGCGCGCGCTCGACCATTACCTCGCGCCGGCCAAGGTCAACGCCACGCCTTACAGTCCCAACACGCTGTTTATGGTCAACCCGGAATCCGACACCGAATCCTTGCTGGTCAATGCGTGCGAATCCCTGGCGTCCGCCACGGTGATGCTCGGTGATTTCGCCGGGATGCTGGAAGGCTCACGGCGCAATACGCTGTTAGGCATTGCACAGGTGGTCATGCTGGGGGAGTTGGCCGTCAACAAAGCGTTGGATAACGTAGTGCCCACCGACTGAACAACGGCATCGGCCGTGCAGGCGTGCTGGCACCCTGCGCGGCGATGTTCGTTTCGAACAACACCTCGCCCGGTATTCCCACC